>CANIXM010000086.1 GCA_947471245.1 Paludibacteraceae bacterium
CACAACCATTCCGCATGTTGGGTCACAATGGTGAAATCAACACCATCAAAGGTAACCGCTTCTGGATGGAAGCACGCGAAAGTGTCTTGAAATCGGATCATTTAGGTGACCTAAAAGAACTACACCCTGTGGTTCAGCCGGGCATGAGCGATAGTGCGTCGCTTGACAATGTGCTTGAATTTTTGGTGATGTCTGGCAAAAGTCTTCCACACGCGATGGCGATGTTGGTTCCAGAAAGTTGGAATTCTAAAAATCCAATTTCTGCAAATCTTAGAGGATTTTATGAATATCACAGCATGTTTATGGAGCCTTGGGATGGTCCAGCTTGTTTGCTTTTCAGCGATGGAAGATATGCAGGTGGAATGCTTGATAGAAATGGACTTCGTCCTGCTCGTTGGTTGATTACCCACGATGATATGATGTTTATCGCCTCTGAAACAGGCACTGTAGAAGTAGAAGCTCAGCGAATTAAAGCCAAAGGCAGACTCCAACCAGGCAAAATGTTGATGGTAGATACCGAAAGAGGTGAAGTGTATTATGACCAAGAGCTAAAAGAGGGATTAGCAAAAGCATTCCCATACAATGAGTGGTTGGCCGAACATCGCATTAATCTTGATGACATCACATCGGGCAGATCAGTAAAAGTAGAAGTAGCCAACTACCAAACAACACTCAAAGCTTTCGGATATTCTAAGGAAGACCTTGAAAAGCTTATTATCCCTATGGCTAATGACGGCTATGAGCCAACAGCATCAATGGGTAATGACATCTCATTGGCAGTATTTTCGGAAAAACCACAACGACTGTTCAACTATTTCCGTCAGCAATTTGCTCAAGTTACCAATCCACCAATTGACCCGATTCGTGAGGAGCTAGTGATGTCATTGACTGGCTATGTGGGATCATTGAACCAAAATCTATTGGAACCAGCATCTGAAATATGCAAGATGGTCAAATTGAAAAGTCCAGTGATTACCAATACTCAATTTGATATTTTATTAAACCTACAATACAAAGGATTCTCTACAGCCGTTCTACCAATGCTTTTCAAAGCCAAAGACGGTGCTACTGGTTTAGAAAAAGCGGTGAAAGAACTTTGCTTATCCGTTGAAAAAGCGGTTGATGAAGGAAAAAACTACATTGTGTTGAGCGATAGAGGCGTTGACAAAGACAATGCTCCTATCCCATCGTTGCTAGCAGTATCGGCAGTACACCACTACCTGATAGACAAACGCAAACGGATGCAAATTGACATAGTAGTAGAATCGGCCGAACCACGCGAAGTGATGCATTTTGCATTATTATTTGGATTTGGTGCCAATGCGGTTAATCCATATTTGGCATTCGGAATTCTTAGCGACAGAATCAAAGCTGGTGACATCAAACTTGATTTTGCTACTGCAGAAAAGCACTTTATCAAATCAGTGAATAAAGGCTTATTAAAAGTAATGTCCAAAATGGGTATCTCAACACTGAGAAGCTACCGTGGCGCACAAATATTTGAAGCTATCGGCGTATCCAACAAAGTACTAGAATCTTACTTCAAAGGTGTAATTTCAAAAATAGAAGGAATTGACCTTGAGGATATCGCTAATGAAACCCTTCATTCATTCAACGAAGCATTCTATCCAGCAATAGATGCCCAAGAAGAATTGAAAAACTTGGGGCATTACGCTTATCGCAATGAAGGAGAATACCATGCGTGGAACCCTGAAACAATAGCTCGCCTTCAGATTGCAACTAAAACAGGCGACTGGAACAAATACAAAGAATATTCAACGTTGGTTGACGATAAATCAGAATTGGCTTTTATCCGCGACTGCTTTGAATACAAACGTAACCCAATAGACATCAACGAAGTAGAACCAATAGAAAACATCACAAAACGTTTTGTCACAGGTGCAATGTCTTACGGCTCTATCAGTAGAGAGGCGCACGAAGCGATGGCAATAGCGATGAATAAAATTGGAGGTAGAAGTAACACTGGTGAAGGTGGTGAAGACCCTGAACGTTACAAAAAACGTGAAGATGGACTTAGCACCCGTAGTGCGATTAAGCAAGTTGCATCAGGTCGCTTTGGGGTGACTGCCGAATACCTTGTTAATGCAGACGAGATTCAAATCAAGATAGCACAAGGAGCAAAACCAGGAGAAGGTGGACAGTTGCCAGGTCACAAAGTGGATCAAATCATTGCAAAAACTCGTCACTCTATACCAGGCATTTCGTTGATTTCTCCACCACCACATCATGACATTTATTCAATTGAAGATTTAGCACAGTTGATTTATGATTTGAAAAACATCAACCCCACAGCCATTATCAGCGTAAAACTGGTATCAGAAAGTGGTGTAGGAACTATTGCTGCTGGAGTGGCAAAAGCGAAGGCAGACCTGATACTTATCAGTGGTGCTGAGGGTGGTACAGGTGCAAGTCCATCAAGTTCAATCAAGCATGCTGGACTGCCAATGGAAATTGGACTAGCCGAAACACAACAGACACTGGTGATGAACAACCTACGCGGTCAAATCAAACTTCAAGCGGATGGTCAATTGAAAACAGGTAAAGACATCATCACGGCTGCACTTTTGGGTGCTGAAGAATTTGGCTTTGCTACAAGTGCACTGCTTGTACTTGGCTGTTTGATGATGCGCAAATGTCACTTGAATACTTGTCCAGTGGGTGTGGCTACACAAGATGAAGAATTGCGTAAACGATTTACAGGCAAATATGAATCATTGATCAATTTCTTTAACTTCTTGGCGCAAGACGTACGCGAACACTTAGCGCAAATGGGTTACAGAAGTATGGATGAAATCATTGGACATGCAGAACTACTGAATGTTAGAAACTTTGATTCGAAGAAAAAGATAAGCAAAGTTGACTTCTCTAAGTTACTTTATGTACCAAAAGAAAACAACACCAATGCTATCCGTCACTCAAAGGATCAAAACCACAAACTAGAAAGTGTGCTTGACCAGGAGTTAATCAAACAAGCATTGCCATCATTGGATTTGTGCATGCCTGTAGAAATCAACACACCAATTAAAAACACTGACAGAGCTACAGGTGCTATGCTTTCTGGAGAAATAGCCAAACGTTATGGTCAAGCAGGATTACCTGAAAACACCATTTCCATTAATTTCAAAGGTTCGGCAGGTCAAAGCTTTGGAGCTTTCCTTTCGAAAGGTGCTATTTTCCGTCTGGAAGGCGACGCGAATGACTACCTAGGCAAAGGTCTTTCTGGAGGTAGATTGGTAGTAGTGCCACCTAAAGAAAGCACATTCAAGCCAGAAGATAACATCATAGCGGGTAATACCCTATTGTATGGTGCAACATCAGGTGAGGTGTTTATCAATGGTAGAGTGGGCGAACGTTTCTGCGTGCGTAACTCTGGAGCTATCGCTGTAGTAGAAGGTGCAGGTGACCATTGCTGTGAATACATGACAGGTGGTAGAACAGTGGTACTTGGTGACACTGGACGTAACTTCGCTGCTGGTATGAGTGGTGGTGTGGCATACGTATTAAACGAAAAAGGAAACTTTGACTTCTTCTGCAACATGGAAATGGTAGAACTATCATTGATTGAAGACAGTGCTGATAAAAAAGAACTGCATGCATTGATAACTAAACATTATCAATACACCAACAGTCCGAGAGCAAAACAAATACTTGACAACTGGAGCGAATATGTGGAGAAATTTATCCAAATCGTTCCAATAGAATACAAACGAGTATTGCAAGAGGAAAAAATGGCTGCCATTAATCAAAAAATTGCTCAGGTAGAAAGGGACTACTAGGATTAATTAATAATTGATAATTGATAATTAATAATTAAAACAAGTCCTCTTACTTGGCTTTCATTTACTTTTGATAACAGAGTACAAGCAATAAAATTAAACACATTAAAAAAAACCTCGTTTTGGATTAATCTGAAACGAGAACAATATATCAAATCATGGGAAATCCTAAAGCATTTATGATGATACCCCGCAAGGAAGCGGGATACCGTCCAGTAAATGAACGCATTTACGACTTTGGCGAGGTGGAACAAACCTTGAACCAAGAAGACCGCAAATTACAGGCATCGCGCTGTATGGATTGTGGTATTCCATTCTGTCACTGGGGATGTCCGCTTGGCAACAAAATGCCAGAGTGGCAAGATCTTATCTATAAAGGAAAATGGAAAGAAGGAATTGAAAACCTTCATGAAACAAATAACTTCCCGGATTTCACAGGTCGTATTTGTCCTGCACCATGCGAAAAATCATGTGTGCTAGCATTGCATGAAGCACCAGTGACTATTCGTGAAAACGAGTGTGCTGTAACAGAAATTGGCTTTACAGAAGGGATAATCAAACCACAACCGCCTAAAACTCGCACGGGTAAAAAAGTAGCTATCATTGGTTCTGGTCCTGCTGGAATGGCAGCAGCACAACAGCTCAACCGCAAAGGTCACTTGGTAACATTGTTCGAAAAAGACAATTCACTTGGTGGATTGCTTCGCTATGGCATTCCTAATTTCAAATTGAACAAAAACATCATTGATCGCAGATTGAATCAATTGGAAGAGGAAGGCATCATCTTTAAACCTAACACCGAAGTAGGTAAACACATATCAGGAAAAGAGATTCTTAAAAGTTTTGATGCCGTGTGTATCGCCATTGGTGCAGGTCATCCACGCAACATTACTCCTGAGGGTCGTGATCTGAAAGGCATCCATTTCGCAATGGAATTTTTGTCTCAGCAAAACCAACTCATCATGGGCGAAACAGTCGAAGCTGCGAGCCTAATATCAGCAAAAGACAAACATGTATTGGTTATTGGTGGTGGTGACACTGGATCTGACTGTGTAGGAACTTCCATCCGTCAAGGTGCGGTTAAGGTAACTCAGATAGAAATCATGCCACAACCGCCAGTAGGTAAAAACCCTGCAACTCCTTGGCCATACTATCCTACGATACTTAAAACATCCAGTTCACATGAAGAAGGATGTACACGCAAATGGAGTCTTAACACCAAACAATTTATCGGACAGAATGGTCAATTGACAGAAGTGTTGGTAGAAGAAGTAGAATGGGTGAAAGATGAAAGCGGACGCATGAATATGCAACCAACTGGGAAGACAGAGGTTATAAAAGCGGACTTGGTATTCTTAGCACTTGGATTTACTCAACCTGTACACGAAGGACTGCTCAACGAGCTAGGTGTAGACTACGATGCAAGAGGCAATGTGGCAGTGGACAAAACATTCAAAAGTAGTATTGATAAAGTGTATGCTACTGGAGATGCGGCCATTGGTGCAAGTTTGGTGGTACGTGCCATTGCATTGGGAAGAAAAGTAGCTGAGGAAATTCATAAAATTTTGTAACCTTTTCCACCTTATGGTGGAGTCTAAAACTAAAAACATATATGTGCGGAATAGTATGTGCATTTGATTTAAAACATCCAGTACAGGCTTTGAGACCTCAGGTTCTTAAAATGTCAAAAAAAATTCGTCACCGTGGGCCAGATTGGTCGGGTGTCTTCTCTTCAGAAAAAACAATCATGGCTCACGAGCGACTATCAATCGTAGATCCAGAATCTGGAAAACAACCTCTATACAGTAAAGATGGCAAACTGGTGCTGGCTGTGAATGGAGAAATATACAACCATCAAGAAATCAGAGAACGATTTGAAGGTAAGTATGAGTTTCTTACTAAGTCAGACTGTGAGGTGATACTTGCTCTTTATCGTGAAAAAGGACCTAACTTCCTGGAAGATCTTAATGGGATATTTGCCTTTGCATTGTATGACATCGAAAAAGATATATTCCTTATCGGTCGTGACCACATTGGCATCATTCCATTGTACCAAGGATGGGATGCAATGGGAACTTATTATGTTGCATCAGAGCTCAAAGCATTAGAAGGATATTGCTTGAAAATAGAAGAATTTTTACCCGGTCAATACTATTACAGTCCAGACAAAAAACCAACAAAATGGTATATTCGCGACTGGGAAAATTTTGACGCAGTAAAAAACAATCCTGCAAGCATTGATGAACTTCGTGATGCTTTGGAAGCAGCGGTGGAACGTCAGTTGATGGCCGATGTACCTTATGGTGTACTTCTTTCTGGAGGATTGGACTCTTCCATTATTTCGGCAGTGGCCATTAAATGTGCAAAAAAACGAACTGATGCAAGTGGAAAAAACGTGTGGGGAACAAATCTTCATTCGTTTGCAGTAGGACTGGAAGGATCGCCTGACTTAGCTGCTGCTCGCAAAGTGGCTGATTACATTGGCACCATTCATCATGAGATACATTTTACTGTGCAAGAAGGACTTGATGCCATACGTGATGTGATTTATCACATAGAAACTTATGATGTAACTACCATCCGTGCTAGTACTCCAATGTACTTACTTTCGCGCGTGATTAAATCCATGGGTGTAAAAATGGTGCTTTCGGGAGAAGGGGCTGATGAGATATTCGGCGGATACCTGTATTTCCACAAAGCACCTAATGCTGAGGAGTTTCACAAAGAAACAGTGCGTAAACTTAGTAAACTTCACATGTACGACTGCTTGAGAGCTAATAAGTCATTGGCATCGTGGGGTGTAGAAGGTCGTGTTCCGTTTCTTGACAAAGAATTTATGGACGTGGCAATGCGCCTAAACCCTACTGAAAAAATGGCAGGTAGCAATGGCAAGATGGAGAAATGGATTCTTCGAAAAGCATTTGAAAGTTATCTTCCAGAAAGTGTGGCATGGCGTCAAAAGGAGCAATTCTCTGACGGCGTGGGTTACAACTGGATAGATACGCTTAAGGAACTAACCACCAATAGTGTAACGGATGAACAAATGGCTAAAGTGGCAGAAACATATCCTATCAATCCACCTATGTCTAAGGAAGAGTATTACTATAGAACCATCTTCAATGATTTATTTCCATCGGACTCAGCTGCTAAATGTGTACCATCGGTACCATCAGTAGCATGTAGTACTCCAATAGCCATGGAATGGGATGTCTCATTTAAAAACATGGTTGACCCTTCGGGACGTGCTGTGAAAAGCGTACACGAACAGGGGTATAAGTGATGGATAGTTAACGAATTGACGAATTCTAAAATTGAGATAGAGAGACTTTGCATGATTATGCAGGGTCTCTTTTTTTATTTTTACTCACGGGGTGACTTTGAATCACCCCGTGAGTTGAACAGTGTCGAACATAATCATCTCAATGGTATTCATAGCCATCTCGTAAGTGAGGATGAAAAATATAAAGATTATTTTTTCCCTCTAATAACAATATCCACATATCTATCCAGCTCGAAAGAATCGTGAAACTGAATACGATACACATAGATTTTGTTGGCTTTGAGAAAAAGGAAAGTTTGAGCGAGTTGATTGTAAGTGAGGATAACATCAGGTTGGAGACGTAGGATATCACGGATAGAGATGGCTCTATCGTTGATATTTTTA
>CANIXM010000087.1 GCA_947471245.1 Paludibacteraceae bacterium
AAATGCTAAACATTGATTTTATCTGGATACATGACGCAGCTACGGTGCTCGAATCGACATTGGCACATTCGCTCAACGTAATCAAAACACCTACTATAGTTGTTGAAATGGGAATTGGAATGCGTTTGACACTTGAATATGGCAATAGATTGGTAGAAGGGATATTAAATATGATGCATAAAATGGGAATGTGGAATGGTCCAATTTCAAAAGAAATATCTTCGCCAGAATTATCCACCACGGGTAGTGTGTGCTTTATCAATGCAGAGGCTTCTGGGATAATTATCCCGACAGTGTCACATTCGGTAAATATCAAAAAAGGCGGATTGTTGTGCCAAATAGTTGACCCATTTGAAGGTAAGGTGTTGCAAAACGTAGTGTCGCCTGTAGATGGACTCCTATTCACTTTGCGTACATATCCTGTGGTTTACGAAGGATCTTTGATAGCTAGAATTTTTAGTAAAAACAAACCAACTAGCGAAGGGATATGAAACAAGAAGTGTTGTTTAGAATGAAATCACCCTATCGTGATGATTTCAAGATTCATGGATACAGATTTGGTGAAGGTGAAAAAACCATAGCAATAGTTGGCGCAATGCGTGGCGATGAGGTACAGCAACAATTTATTTGCTCCCAAATAGTGAAAAATCTGATAGAATTAGAAGACGCTGGAAAACTTACACCAGGACATGAGATACTCGTGATACCTTCTGCCAATCATTTTTCAATGAATATCAACAAGCGGTTTTGGGCGATGGACAACACCGACATCAATCGGATGTTTCCCGGTTACGAAAAAGGAGAAACAACCCAACGCATCGCTGCTGCTATTTTTGAGCACGTAAGAGACTACAAATATGGCATTCAGCTCGCTAGTTTTTATATGCCGGGTGAATTCATTCCTCATGTTAGAATGATGGAGACTGGCTACCAAAATGTGAAATTAGCAAAAAACTTTGGTTTGCCTTATGTGCTGATTCGTAAGCCCAAACCCTACGATACGGCTGTATTGAATTTCAACTGGCAGATATTTGGGACGCAAGCATTTTCTATCTTTTCTGGAGAGACCGACACCATAAACAAAGAAACCGCCAAAATTGCATGGCTGTCAATCCTGCGGTTTATGAACAAGCTGAAAGTGATAAGTCTGCACTTGCATGAGGGATATAATTCAATGGTACTTAAAGATACTGACTTGGAAACCATCAAGTCCAATAGCTCGGGTATATTGTATTCCATGCACGGCGCAGGTGATGAAATAAAATGCGGTGATTTACTTGCAAAAATCCTAGACCCATTTACTGGTGAAACACGCAGCAGCATATTTGCACCAATAAATGGCATGGTTTTCTTTGCTCACCACAAACCTTTGATTCACCAAAACACAGTAATGTTTAAAATTGTAAGGTTTTGATGGCAGTGGGTTCGTTTTAGTAGCGCTGTAGCTTTAGCCCATCGTGATTTGCCAGCACAATTCTTTTAATCCTTCAGAACTTTCTCTGTCGCACATGTGTTTTAAATCTACAACCAACTAACTGAAACCATCATGAACAAAACATCGAGATTAACAGCTGCTTTGCTAGCCATCTGCTCATTTTTTTCTTGCACCAAAGCTCAAACCAGTACGGTAAAAAGCTTTTATGAATTGAAGGCCAACTCTCTACAAGGCAAGGAAATAAGCATGGAGCAATATAAAGGAAAAGTGGTGGTGATCGTAAACACTGCCAGTAAATGTGGCTTTACTCCTCAATATGAAGGACTGGAGAAACTATATGTAAAATACAAAGACCGTGGACTGGTGATACTGGGTTTCCCATGTAACCAATTTGGGAGTCAAGAACCGGGTGATGCTAAGGCCATAGGTGAGTTTTGCAGCATCAACTATGGTGTAACTTTCCCCATGTTCGAGAAAGTAGATGTAAATGGCAAGAACACCCATCTTCTATTCCTTTTCCTAAAATCCTCATTGGGTGGCACCATGGGCGATGACATCAAATGGAACTTTACGAAATTTCTTCTTGACAAAAACGGCAAGCCTGTAAAAAGATATGGCTCGGTAACCAAGCCCGAAGACATCGAAAAAGACATTGTGGCATTGCTATAAAATCCAAATCATTCTGTTCGTCAAAAAGCCGTTAGACCTTGTCTTTCGGCTATTTTTTTGTATTATAGCGCGCCATCGCCCCCGATATAATCGTTTTTATTTCAACGCATCATTATTCCATTTAATAGGGTTTGATAAAATATAATCCGAAATTTTCATATAGGACATTTCGTTTCGGATGATGTGTTCCCAATAATTGCGTTGCCATAATTTACCGTCGAATGGTTGCCAACCACATTTTTTTACACCACGGATGTATTCATTGGTCGTCATGTTTTTAAACCAATCCATTGCATCACCAATGGTTGCGCCATATTTTTTATTATCAATGCCATATTGGTTTTTGGGGTCGTTTTCGGGGCGCCGTGGGGGCACCCCTACGTGGGTGCCCAACGTTTTATTTTCAATAATACAATGAAAATGATTGGGCATCACCACCATCGCGTGACAACGTTTGTCGGGATATTTGTTTTCCAATTCATAAAACCATTTTTCAACCATCCGTCCCGCATCATGCAATATCATCACCCCATTTTCTATTTTTCCAAACAAACAGGCACGATTTTGGGTGCAAATGGTAATAAAATACAGCCCCACCTGCGAATAATCGTAACCTTTCAGGCGGATGCTGCGACGGTGGTGTTTGTCAGGGTTATAGGTCATTGGGTTTTATGGTAAATGATTAAATGAAAAACCTTTGCTTTCAATTTTTTGAATTTAATGTGGAAGTCTGGACACTTCTTTTTACTATGCCGTAGTGGCACACTAGTGCGAGCAAAGGTTCCATTTGCATTTCTGTTCAATGAATAGCATTTCATCTATCCTCATTCCTTCAAAAGGAAATCCACACATAGTACTGATCCAAGAATAAGGCTCCTCTTAACCGCGTCCTTTTCCACTTGATTATCAATTGATAACACATAATTGTCGGCTGATGTGAAAAGTTCCTTACCCAATCCTGCCCATTTCTTGCTGATAGTAGCCAGTTCTACGTCCTCATTGGTGATTTTAAATTCCCATCCTATCAGATTTCCTTTTAAGGTGAATAGCCGATTGTTCATCATATCGGTTATGTCTATTTTTGCACCGCCTAGTCTAAACTTCCTTTGAAGTTGACCAATTTCTAGTCCATTTTGATCAAACACTGTGACAGGAGAAAAACCAAAAATAGACACTCCTCTTTTTACAGAAAAGATTGGCTCCTCACGTATCGACATTACTTCCACATGAAAAGGTGTCATTATTTTATATTTTGTAAAACGAAAAATTTTGGTCAAAACACCCAACTGCATTTCTCGGCATATCATCACCATTTCGGAGGTCTCGGGATTATAAATGTCGTAGTTATTAGTTGCCTTCAATAGACCAATATGCTCTTTGATTAGAAAAAAATTGTTGTTAAGTAGTTTACTCATAATTTGTTGTTAGGTTGATGGGGTTTTCATTATTTTCAGCTAGTCGAAATTTTAAATCCTGTCAATCAAATCATACAGCATTGGTAGAAACCTAGTTGTAAATCATTGTTTTTTTTTAAGGTAGATAGTTATAAACTAAAACTCGGTATTTCATTCATTTGAATTGAATGTGGAAGTCTAGAGACTTCCTTTTACCACGCCGTAGCGAGACGCTATGGAGAACCTGAGGTGAGATTGAGCCTAACGTTCGCGGCTATGAAACGTAGGGGAATGCGTGCTTGCAAATGTATCAACCGATACAAACCTTGCCAGCGGGCTAAAATGTTGCATAACCACTTAAACCCCTATGTTTTATGAGCCGTTGTTGGGTGCATGTTACTTTTTTGCTACGAAAAATAATCTTTTAAATGAGAAAAGCACTTTTCCATTGTTTTGTAAAGGATAGTCTTGTTTAATCTTATCGAGTACAAGGCTTTCAAATTGTTGTTTCTTATTATCGTCTGCAAGTCGCTCAAGATAGGGTTTTAATCCTGTTGACCGAATCATTTCTAAAATCGAAGATTGTGATTCCATAACGTGATGATAATCTGTTGTCCAAATGTCAATCTTACTGAAGTATTTGGCCAAATGGTCATAATAATACGCAGCTGTATTGATAGTAAATAAATTATCAACTCCTTGAGTTGCAGCTATCCAATTACTTTGTCTCCCAATCTCTGAAATAGCCTTGCCTAAAGGCATATCAAAGAATAGGGGCAATTGAACTGCTAATACTCCAGAATCATTTAATAAATCTGCAAATCTTTGCAATAGTTTATCATGATTAGGAATCCATTGAATAGTCGCATTTGAAAATACTAAATCAAATTTGTCGTTAATATTATCCACCCCAGCATCAAATAAAATCCATTTTTGATTTGGATAATCATCAGTTGCTTTTTTAATCATTGCTGGTGAATTATCTGCACCAATAATCTCAGATTCATGCCATCTATTATATAAAATCTGTGTACTATTTCCAGGGCCACAACCAATGTCAATAATCTTAGTAGGATTATTATAATCTATCCTTGCAACCAAATCAATTGAAGGTTGAATACGCTCATTATCAAACTTTAAATACAAATCTGGATTCCAATCATTTTTACTCATATATTTCAATTTTAATTATCTCGTTTGCGGATTGTTGTAATTGCACCCAACGGATGGCGGTATACGACGTGGGGGATGCCGTGAAGACGAACCTATCACCCGTTACGAACCTTGCCAGCGAGAACTGCGCTTGCAAATTGCGCTGAAACCCCCATGGCGTATGACCGCTTGTTAGCTTGCGTTATTATTTTTATTTCCAAAAATGTATCCCAATATCAATGTAATTAAAGGAGTAATTATGCCCCACAAATCAACAATACTTATTGATTGACTATCTTTAGGCAGACAGATTAGCTTAAATGTAAAAATCACTCCTATTATCACAAGTAATAATAACAAAATACCTGAAATATTTAATGCAGTAATATCGTGACCACCAAACAATCGACCAACCAATCCCAAATCCTTATCTTTTATCTCCTTTTCATGATTTACTTTTAAATTCAACATCTCTTGCTCATGTCTATTGTTCTCCTTAATAATACTTTGTTCATGAGTATTATTAAGTTTAGTCTGTTGCAAAATCACTTGAGGATCCGTAAATCCAGTACCAGACTGATTAGGGTTTATGTAACTATTGTCCATCACTCACCTCCTTTTTCGACAAGTACCATGAGTAATTAAATATTTTATCAAATTTTTCTGTACCTATCGACGAAACTCGATATTTAATACTTAAAATCCGACCATCAACGGTTGCTACAGGTGTTAAATTAACATTACCTGTATCATGAGAATTATCAAAGTTTATCAAGCTAAATTCCAAAAATGGTGGTTTAGATTCATTTTTAACCTCAATCTTAAAAGATTGGCCTTCAATTGCAGAGTCTTGAACAAATCGAAAAACAAACTTTAAGTCAATTTTTTCAAAGTTAAATTCAAACTCAATACAATTATTGTTATCAACGACAATTGTCCCACTATCAATAATCTCATATTTATCAACAGTTATCTTTGGTTTTATATCCATTTTGAAGTTTTAAATTTTTAAATCCTAATGTTATATCACAGTCGGTTTTATAATGCAAGCTAACAACCGTGTAAGTGTAACTGAATTACACCTATATTGTCTATAGTTGAGCTGTTTTATTTGTTAATATACTTATATTTAGCGTTTTGTAAAATGTCGAAAAATTATATACAGTTACACTTATCCAATATGTTAAAGAGTAGTTATACATAATTTTGCTGTTTTGTTTAAATGTCTAATTTATCTAATGGATTTTTTATTAGATAAATTAGACTAACTGTACATATAAAATGACCCAATGTCATTTTTATGTCTACTGTTGTTAATGCCGTTGCTTCAAACAAATAGTATCAATGAGACGAAGTCGAAATTGGACTATATTGTTTGTGCAAACGGTACCATTTGATGTGATACCAATACTCCCCACAAATATACAAAAGTTTCCCATACAAATAAAAAAGCCCGACAGACATTCATCCATCGGGCTTCCATTAATTTTATTCCTCTATATTACTTAGCGATATATTTTACAATCCATTCGCCCACTTCGGAGGTGGAAAAGGCTTTACCACCATCGGCAATATCTTCGGTCACTACACCAGCGTCCATGCTTGCTGTCACGGCATTGCGGATAACAGCACCTTCTTCGGTCATGCCAAATGCATATTCAAACATCAGCGCTGCAGAAAGAATGGTAGCCAGTGGATTGGCTATGTTTTTACCAGCTGCTTGTGGGTACGAACCGTGAATAGGCTCGAACACCGAAGTATGAATACCTACTGATGCTGATGGAAGCATACCCAATGAACCAGTAATCACGGAAGCTTCGTCGGTAAGGATATCACCAAACAGATTTTCGGTCACCAACACATCAAAGCTCTTTGGCCATTGGATGATGCGCATGGCGGCATTGTCCACAAACATAAATTCGGTTTCAATATCTGGGTATTGTGGTGCTATCTCTTGACCTATCTGACGCCAAAGGCGCGATGTAGCCAGTACGTTAGCTTTATCCACGATGGTTACTTTTTTGTTGCGTTGACCAGCATATTTATACGCTAGGTGAAGGATGCGTTCCACTTCTTCACGTGTGTAAATACAGGTGTCATAAGCAGTATTACCATCTTCGGCACGACCTTGTGGACGACCGAAATACATACCACCAGTCAACTCGCGGATGCACATAAAGTCAGCACCATCTACCAAGTCAGCACGTAGAGGCGACTTGTGTATCAACGATGGGAAAGTAGTCACAGGACGGATATTGGCATACAAGCCAAGGTCTTTGCGCATTTTGAGCAGTCCTTGTTCTGGACGTACTTTGGCAGCAGGGTTGTTATCGTATTTAGGATCGCCGATAGCTCCAAAAAGCACTGCGTCTGATTTCATACACAATTCGTGTGTTGCCTTGGGGTAAGGCTCACCCACTTGGTCGATGGCGCATGCACCTACTATGGCATATTCATAAGTAAGCGTATGACCAAATTTCTCACAAACGGCTTTAGTTACGTTCAATGCTTGTTCTACAATCTCTGGACCGATACCGTCGCCTGGTAACACGGCAATGTTTAATGTTTTAGAAGTACTCATTTTTATAATTAATAATTAATAATTAACAATTAATAATTTCAAATATCGCCGAAGGTAAATATCGCGTAGCTAATAACGCCAGCTAAAATCGCCGTAGGCAAATATCACGAAGT
>CANIXM010000088.1 GCA_947471245.1 Paludibacteraceae bacterium
ACTCTACTTCAGGTAGGTCATTTTACTTCAGGAGTATATGCAGTATGTGTTAGTGGCGACGGGAAAGTAGTTTCTAAAAAGTTGATTATCAACACATAGATCCTCAAGTGGGCAGACAATAACTTCCATTATTTCATATTACTTATCCCGTTCAATGGACTCCATATCACTTTCAGAACTCTCCAATAAAATCCATGAGACCCTACGCCAACGATTTGATTCTCCGCTGTGGATTCGTGCCGAAATAAGTGAACTTCGTGAGAATCCAAATGGACATTGTTACCTTGAATTGATAGAAAAAGACAGCCAGTCGGATATTATTTTGGCTAAGTCCAAAGCCAATATTTGGAACACCACCTACCGAATGCTAAAACCATATTTCGAAACCAGTACAGGGCAAGCGTTTCGCTCAGGGTTAAATGTGTTGGTTTCAGTTACAGTTGAGTTTAATGGAGTATATGGTTTTAGTCTCAATGTAAGAGATATTGACCCCAGTTTTACTATCGGAGAGCTGGCAGCAAGACGGCTGAAAATCATTCGTCAACTGGAAGCCGATGGCATTATGGATATGAACAAGCAACTGGAAATGCCAGCCCTTGTACAACGAGTAGCCATCATCTCATCACCCACTGCTGCTGGGTATGGCGATTTTTGTGATCAGTTGCACAGTCATTCTTCTCGCTTTGCGTTTTACACAAAACTTTTCCCAGCCATCATGCAAGGCGATCGTGCCCCACAGTCCATCGTTGGAGCTTTAGAGAAAATATTTCAGCATGCAGAACATTTTGATGTAGTAATCATAATCCGTGGAGGTGGAGCCACTACTGATTTAGCCTGTTTCGATGATTATGAGTTGGCACTCAACTGTGCCCAATTTCCACTTCCCATCATTGCAGGCATTGGTCATCAGCGCGATGTGTCTATACTAGACTTGGTAGCACATCAGAGTGTGAAAACACCCACTGCTGTTGCAGAATTATTGATAGGCATGCTCCAAAACGCGGAACAAGAAGTGTTTGGCTTGCTGGATCAAATAGCAAGTGTTATAAAGCGAAAGATGGATGCTGAAAAAACACATCAACAACAGATCAGACAACGCATCAAGCATACCTTAAACAAGCAAATTCTTGAAAGAAACCATCAATTGGATACTCAAAAACAAAGACTTGTAAGCTTGGTAAACCTACAAATTGAAAAGCAACGTAATCGATTATCCTTGTTACAAAAAAGCATCGAAATGCACTCGCCACAGTTTTTGCTGAAATATGGCTACACTATGACCACACAAAATGGCCAGCGCCTCACCTCTGGAAAACAGCTGAAACACGGCGATAAAATAACAACCTATTTTCACGATTCGAGCGTGGAAAGTGAAATACAGCAACATACATGAGCAAAATTAAGTTAGAAAATATGGAATTTCATGCCTACCATGGATGTTTGGAGCATGAGAAGAGAGATGGTAATACGTTCATCGTAACAGTAATACTGGAGATGGATACCACATTGGCTGAACAGACAGATTTACTGGATGATACGCTCAATTATCAACTGGTTTATGATTTCATAAAAGCTGAAATGGCAATACCCTCTGAGTTGATAGAGCACATTGGCAGTCGCATTACCTGCGGAATACTGCACCATTTTTCACCCGTAAATGCAGTGACTGTACAACTCTCCAAACTGAATCCCCCTCTGGGTGGAAAAGTAGAAAGTGTGAGCATTGAATTATTTAAACAAAGAAACTAGTCAGTCTAACATCTCTTGCATATTGGCTATAGTAATAAGCAAACTTTCACTTAGAAACAACACCGTATTTCTTCAATTTTTAATAACCCCTCGTATAGACTTCTATGTCATCAACCTCTCATCCCAAAGGCCTTTATATACTATTCGTAACCGAAATGTGGGAGCGATTCAGTTATTATGGCATGCGTGCCATTTTTATCCTGTTTCTGACAAAAGCATTGCTATTGGACAAAGCTGCCGCCAGCAGTATTTATAGTAATTATACAGGCTTGGTCTATCTCGCTCCGTTGATAGGAGCTTACATAGCTGATAGGTACTGGGGAAATAGAAAGTCCATAGAGGTGGGAGGAGTGTTGATGGCTGTAGGTCAGTTGTTGATGTTTTTGGCAGGCTATTTTTACGCCAATGTTGACTTGGCGCGCATCATCATGATGGGTGGTTTGACGCTGCTGATAGTAGGTAATGGTTTTTTTAAGCCGAATATTTCCACCATGGTGGGCCAACTTTACACCAAGGATGATAAGCGAGTGGATGCCGCTTATACCATTTTTCACATGGGGATTAACCTAGGCTCATTTTTTTCTCCGTTGATATGTGGAGCACTGGGTGATACAGGAAATCCTGCTGACTTTAAGTGGGGATTTCTAGCAGCATGTGTAGGGATGGTAATATGTACTTTGCTTTTTATGTGGTTGAAAAATCATTATTTGATAACTCCAGAGGGCGAACCTGTGGGTGTTATCCCCAACCGTTATCGGGCGCAAGCGGCTTCAAGCTCAGAAGTAAAAGCCGACTTTACCCGGTGGCAGATCATCACTTGGTTAGCGATAGAGACCCTGTTATTTGGTGTTTTTTATTATTTTGAGCAAGATGTGATTGGGTCATTTATTTTCTCCCTAACGGTGGTAGCACCTGGATTAATAATTTCCGATAGGAGTCTGACTAAATCAGAAAAGCAGCGAATATGGGTGATATTTATCGTTGCATTTTTTGTGATTTTCTTTTTTGCAGCTTTTGAGCAAGCAGGTGCATCGCTTACTTTCTTTGCCGAGGAGCAGACGGAAAGAGAAGTGGGTTGGCATTTATCAAAACTTGTTTTTGGCACTTTGTTGTTTGTTGTTATTGGACTATTGAGTAGTGTAGGGCTAAAGGTGTTGAGGAATATGAATAATGAACAAAAAGGAGTCAAAGAACTTGTTCTCATTTTGCTTGGTGGTGCTATTTCGTATTTGGTTTATACGGTCATTCGTTTCCCAGAGGACGGTAGTAACATCGATGTTATTCCAGCCAGCTTTTTCCAATCCATCAATGCCATTGCTGTTGTGTTATTTGCGTCACTCTTTTCTATGCTTTGGATAGTTTTAGGGAAAAGAAATTTAGAACCCTCAGCGCCGTTTAAACAGGCATTTGGCTTGTTCTTATTGGCAGTCGGCTATTTTATTATTGCCTTAGGGGTAAAAGGTGTGGATGCTTCTACAAAGGTGAGTATGATGTGGTTGATCAGTTTGTATCTTATTCATACTTTTGGAGAGCTTTGTCTTTACCCCATTGGTCTTTCCATGGTCAATAAATTGGCACCTGTTAAATTTGCATCATTACTGATGGGGGTCTGGTTCTTATCACTGGCATCGGCTCATAAATTTGCCGGGACATTGAGTGGTTTTTATCCCGAAACCATGGTGAGCGTATCTGCTGTGGAAGAACAACAGCAAGGTCTTCACTCTGTAAAATTATGTTCCTCTACTGCCAATACGGAAATTATTCATGGTAAGAAATTCATAAGCATAGACCAAATTTCGTTTGCTGGAATATCCGATAAGGCACAAAAGGAACAGGTAGTAAGGGCTGTATTTGAAAAGTCTTTCGTAAAGGAAAAGTCTTTCTTGGGGTATTCGATAAAGAATCTTCATGATTTCTTTATGCTTTTCGTAATCATGGCAGGGGCAGCGTCTGCATTTCTGTTTTTACTTGCCAAAAAACTTGCTAAAATGATGGGATAAAAAAAGTCCCTTGCGTAGGCAAGAGACTTTTGATCTAGTTTTCGTTTAGTATTTTAGTCTTTTGGATTTCAAACTCATCTTTGGTAATTAGATTCTCATCAAGCATTTTTTTCAACTCCCTCATTTTTTCAATTTTCAAGCCTGAAGTTTGTAGCGGTGTTTGTACTTCTTCCTTTTGAGAAGTGACTTGTTGTGGTTTTTGATTCTCGAGAGGTACCAGCTCATAGTTATGAATAGGTGAGTATCTCATTATCCACAAGAAAGGTATGTAACAAATAAGTCCACCAATAAGTGCACCCACATCCACCTGTTCGTTTTTTTCCAATCTAACATATTTGGTTTCGAATCCAGGTTTTTCCAACTTGATTTCAGTGGTGCTGGCTACAATTTTCATGTCGGAGTAGTCCAGTGGCGTTACTCCAGCAGGCATACCATCAATAGTGACTTTGGCACCAGGAGGATAGCTTTGAATAAGTGTGGAACTAATGCAACTACTAAAAAGTATTGCTACGGCTAAAAAAATGGAAATAACTTGAAAAGATTTTGTTTTCATAATCCAGTTCGTTTTAATATGATTTAAAAATGGGAAAGCATAAACAAAAATAATGCCAAAAGTTAACCATATGATTGTAATTCAATCACTTCAAGATTTTGGATTTTTTCAGCATCAATTTCGAATCGAATCAAAGTTTGTACTTTGTGAAATCCATATTTGCCAGCAGCACCTGGGTTGATATGCAATAGTTTAAGGTCGTTGTCGTATTGCACTTTGAGGATGTGAGAGTGTCCACATACGAAAAGTTGTGGTGGTTGCTCATAAATGCCTGGGCGTACCAATGCGTCATATTTACCCGGATATCCTCCTATGTGGGTCATCCACACTTTTACGTTTTCACATAAAAATCGATTGTGCTGTGGAAAGGTTTTTCTGATGTCATGTCCATCAATATTCCCCCATACTCCCCGTAATGGTTTGAAGTGCATTAGTCGGTTTACTACCTCTATTGAGCCCCAGTCTCCACAATGCCACACTTCATCACAGTCTTTGAAATGTTCAAAAATTCGATCATCCAACATGCCGTGTGTGTCTGAAAGCATACCTATCCTGGTCATAATTTTCTAATCACGATGATCGTCGCCCCATGCTCTACCACCGATAAAGAATCCGACACGAAGTGAAAGGTAACTATTGGGTCTTGGTGTAGTGTCTTTGATATAGGTAGGCGGTGAGTTTTTATCTTGGTCGTAGAGTTTTGTGATGGGGATAAGGTTGTACTCCAGCGCCACCCTAAGTCTTTTGTACTCAAATCCGCCACGTATTACACCACCAAACTTGTATTCCACAGCATAGTTTCTGTCTTTGACCACATCGCCAAATGTGCGGATAGCGATATTAGATATGTCATACAACCCAAAACCGAGTCCTGCAAATGGAGAAAAAGGACTAGGATAGACATTGAAATAATAGTCAGAATGTGCCAGTGCAGCGATTATTTCTGAAGATGTAAAGTAATGAATATCTCCATCACCTCGTGTCCCTCTGTCTTTGACTATAGAGGTAATACCTATTCTAGCACCAACATACAATTTTTCAAGCACCCTGTATCTGGCGTCGAAATCCACCTCATAGCCGCCAATTTCACTGCTACTAGGAAATGCTAAACCACCATTGAGACCGTATCTAAATCTATGGCGTTGTACATTATCAATGAATTCATCATCATGTGACTCTTGACAAAACGCTATGTTAGAGGTCATAAGGAATATTATGCAACTTAAAATAAATTGAACTTTCTTCATTTGTGGTGTCAATGATTAACTGATTTGAGTTACAAAGATATTGATTTTCGTTGTATCGCATTCTTGTTCAACTATTTTTTTTGATTTTATACGATTGAATAAAAAAGCGAGACTCCAATTTTGAAGTCTCGCTTATAGAATGAATCAATTTTTAGTCAGCAAAATTATGCTTTCTCCAATTGCAATGTTCTGGTTGGTTGGTCACACACTTCTGTTGGTCCGTAGTATTGTACTGGTCCTGGATAGATGTAGCGAGTGTTGGCACTTGCCCAGTCTTCACGTACCGATGCGAAGAATTTGAATGGCGCACCGTCAAGTAGTACCAATGCTTTTTGGATTACTGGTTTCATAGCACCGTGACGTTTCTCCATGTTCATCATCATGGTGATAGGCACACCACCTGCTATCCACTCTGCTGCTGGAGCAGTAAGATTGCGAACAGATGACATATAACCTGTTTTTCCTTCAGAGATAAGCACAGCTGCAGTATATCCCAGTGAGTAGGTGTAGTCAGCATCAAAGTTTGAAGGAATAGCACAGCGACCTTCGTATCCAAAGAAGTGGTTGATAGCAGCAAATTTACCTTTGTAAAGCTCCTCAGCTTTTAGGTGAGAAAGACGTTTTGCCACCATTTCGATTAACAATTTTTCGGTCTCAATAAGTGATACCTGTACATTGCCATGTGGGTCGCGGTCAAGTGTCAATTGTTTTGCGATTCCTTTTGGAAGACTGTTGAACACTTCTGCACTAGCAGGGGTTAATTTGCCAGAAATATAATGGTGTTTTTCTTCGTCGGTTACCAATGTGTTGAAGTCATCGTTGTGAGCCAAAAGGTCGTTTAGCTCAGCAATCAATTTTTTCATTGCAGGGATAAATTCTATCAGTCCTTCTGGGATAAGGATGGTTCCAAAATTCATACCTTGGTTGCCACGGTTAACGATTACTTTTACAATATCTTCTACTACATCATTAAGTGTCATGTTTTTAGCTTCAACTTCTTCTGACACGATGCAGATGTTGGGTTGGCTTTGTAGTGCACATTCCAATGTGATGTGTGACGCCGAACGACCCATCAAGCGGATGAAGTGCCAGTATTTTTTTGCCGAATTGGCATCACGTTGGATGTTACCAATCAACTCAGAATACACTTTACAAGCAGTATCAAAACCAAATGATGTTTCAATCATTTCGTTTTTCAAATCGCCGTCTATGGTTTTAGGACATCCAATAACTTGAATGCCAGTTTTTTTCTGAGAGTAGTACTCTGCCAATACACAGGCATTGGTGTTTGAGTCATCACCACCAATTACCACGATGGCATTGATACCTAGTTTTTTGCAAATCTCAGCACCTTTTTCGTATTGCCACTCTTCTTCCAGTTTGGTACGACCAGAACCGATGATATCAAAACCACCAGTGTTGCGGTATTCCGCTACAATTTCTTCTGTAAGTTCAATGTATTTATGATCAACCAATCCGCTAGGACCGCCCAAAAATCCATAAAGTTTGTTGTATGGATTCAATGCTTTCAATCCATCGTAAATGCCTGATATTACATTGTGACCACCAGGTGCTTGTCCACCCGACAAAATCACGCCTACTGCTACTGCTGGGTAAACCTTCTTCTCACCCGCTTCGAATGAGATAAGTGGCATACCGTAGG
>CANIXM010000089.1 GCA_947471245.1 Paludibacteraceae bacterium
CGACCTCGAATGGGCTTTCGGACTAATAGGGAATCACGATAGAGCTACTCACATCTGTACCTTGTTTTTACGTGATATCTGCGATTTGATTAAAGAGTGTATTGACCCTCATTTTGAGTTGATAAGGTATGCTGAGAGTTTATGCTTACGACTTCCAGAATTTGAGCCACTCCATCAGGAACTTCAGAAAGAATTGAGTCTGATTGATCGATTGATGATTGACCTTTTTGAGCGCAAGTTCAATTATTCAAAACCTGAATTTGTAGGCTTTACTGTACCATTTCCAGGAAATTTATATGCTGCACTTCGCTGTGCTCAGTGGTTGAAGACGCATCATCCTGATGTAAAAATATGCATGGGCGGTGGATATATCAACACCGAACTAAGACAAATAGCAGAAACCCGACTATTCGATTACATCGACTATCTGACTTTTGATGATGGGGAACTTCCCTTGTTGCAACTATTGAAAAATGAAGAATTGATTCGAACCATTTATCGTGACAGCAACAATGAATTGGTAAAAGTAAACTTCAACAGCCACAAAAACATCGCATTCAAGGACTTGGGGACACCTACTTATAAGGGATTGGTAAGAAATAATTACATCAACCTCATCGAACTCACCAACCCCATGCATGCGCTGTGGAGCAATGGTCGCTGGAACAAACTCACACTGGCTCATGGATGCTATTGGGCAGGTTGCTCATTTTGCGACTGTAATCTAGACTACATCAACAGATATGAAACGGCTGCCATTCAACTCATTGTGGACAGAATGGAAGCCATGATTGAAGAAACGGGTGTTACAGGATTTCACTTGGTGGACGAAGCAGCCCCACCTATTGTTCTCAAACAATTAGCAGAAGAAATAATTAGGCGTAAACTCATAGTGAGCTACTGGGGAAATGTAAGATTCGAAAAAGCCTTCACACCTGAACTTTGTTACCTGATGGCACAGTCTGGATGTATAGCTATTTCGGGAGGACTGGAAGTAGCTTCCGATCGAATTCTAAAACTCATCAACAAAGGAATTACCATTGACACTGCCAGTGAGAGTATGAAAAACTTTACACAAGCTGGCATAATGACTCATGCCTATCTCATGTATGGTTTTCCGACCGAAACAGCCAAAGAAACAATAGAATCACTAGAAGTAGTAAGAAGTTTATTTGAAAAAGGGTGGTTACAGTCCGCCTTCTGGCACCGCTATGCCATGACTATGCACAGCCCCTCTGGCATGAAGCCCGAAAGCGTGGGTGCTAAATACATCCCCACACCACTCGGAACTTTTGCTAACAATGAAATACCCTTCACCACTACGAATGAAATAGACCTTGATTTTTATGCCAAAGGTCTCAACCTCGCCACCTACAATTTCATGCAAGGCGTGGGCTATGAGATGCCTGTAAAAGAGTGGTTTAAATGAAAAAGGTTTCATCTGATAACAGACAAAACCTTTCAAATAATCATTGGTGCGCAGGAGGAGATTCGAACTCCCACGCCGTTGCCGGCACTACCCCCTCAAAGTAGCATGTCTACCAATTTCACCACCTGCGCAGAAAGAGAAAAAAAGCGAAACCAAAGTGTTTCGCTATTCTTTTATTCTTTGAGCGAAAAACGGGACTCGAACCCGCGACCCCGACCTTGGCAAGGTCGTGCTCTACCAACTGAGCTATTTTCGCATTAAATTATTTTTGGTACTCTCTTTTGACTGCTTGCCAAGGTCGGATTTGTGTCCATTCCTTTGGGGCAAGGTCGTGCTCTACCAAAGAGCTATTTTCGCATTAATCCTCATTGAGAATTCCCTCAAATGAGGTGCAAAGATACAGAGTTTTTTAGAAACTACAAACACTTGAATTATTTTTTTATTCAACTTTATCAAATTTAAAACATAACCACAAAAGTCACAAAAGTTCAGAATCTCAAAAAAAATTTCGACATTTCATCATCAAACAGTCTTATTTTATCACACTATATCCGTAAATTTGTGGTTTAATCATTGTCAAATGGAGGAACTATCAAAAGCTGATACTCAAAGAATAAGAAAATTACACAACAAGGTCAAAAAAGCCATCAATGATTATGGATTAATAGACGATGGAGACCATATTCTAATTGGACTTTCTGGAGGTAAAGATTCGTTAGCATTAGTTGAATTATTGGGTGAGCGGATGAAAATTTTTGTACCAAAGTTCAAACTTACAGCGGTGCACATTTCAGTGGAGAATATCTCCTATCAATCTGATTTAGCTTATCTAGAAGAACATTCAAACCATTTCAACATTCCATTTGTTCATCATGTTACAAAGTTTGATGAAACTATTGATGAGTCTAAATCAAAATGCTTTCTTTGTTCTTGGCACCGAAGAAAAGCTCTGTTTGAAGTTGCAAAACAACTTGGGTGCAACAAAATTGCTCTAGGTCACCATCTTGATGATGTGGTGGAAACATTATTACTCAATCTGTTTTACCAAGGATCGTTTGGGACTATGCCACCAAAGTTGCAGATGGAAAAATTTGACATGACTATTATACGTCCACTTTCATTGATTACCGAACGTGAGATGAAAGAAATGGAAAGCATTAGAGACTATAAAAAACAAATAAAAAACTGCCCATTCGAAAAGGACTCTTCTCGTAGAGATGCTAAAAATCTAATTACAGAACTTGAAAAATGGAATCCTGACGTTAGACAAAGCATCCTAGGTGCCATGCAAAATATCAAAACTGAATATCTTCCACAAAAATCCAAATACAAAGCATAAAATGAAGCATCAACTAAAATATCTATTCTGTGTAATCATGCTATTGCTGAATCACTCAGATATAATTGCAGTTCTAGCAGATCCTCACCCTATAGATTACACACAACCCGATGGATCAAATGTGACTTACCTGCTAAAGGGTGATGAACATTTCAAATACAAAACCACAATGGACGGGTATGTCATAGACAAAGATGAGAAAGGATATTTCAATTATGCAACCATTGACTCTAATGGAAGGAGAACACGTACAAATATTAAAGTTAATAATGACAACAGAAGGACAAAAGCTGAAATTCAGTTTTTAAGCAAAGCACCTACAAGCGCTACAGTCAACTCCTTAAGGAAAAGTAGAATTGCTCAAAAAGTTAGTTCATCTGCCACCCCAATACAAAAATCATATCCCGTAGAAGGCACACCCAGATCTATTGTAATATTAGTGAATTTTTCAGATTTGACTTTTGTTACTCCCAATCCTAAACAAGCATTCAACAATCTTCTCAATTTACATGGTTATGCTGCTAATGGTGGTACTGGTTCTGCTACTGATTATTTTAATGACAACTCTATGGGTGTTTTCAAGCCTCAATTCGACGTGGTAGGGCCATACACTTTGTCTAATAAAATGGCATTTTATGGAACAAATGATGCGGATGACAATGATCAAAACCCTCAACAAATGATACTGGAAGCTTGTCATTTGGCATCAAAAGACGGTGTTGACTTTTCCATTTATGACACCGACAAAGATGGTACTATCGATAACATATTCGTCTATTATGCTGGTTTTAATGAAGCCGAAGGTGCTCCTGCAGAATCAATTTGGCCACACCGATGGGCAGTGCAAGGAGATTCATTGTTTAATGGTGTAAAGGCCTATGGTTATGCTTGTACTTCAGAACTCCGATCATCAACAGGTGCTACAATGTGCGGAATAGGTACTTTTTGTCATGAGTTTGGTCATGTGCTGGGACTCCCTGATTATTATGCTACAGACGGCGGCACACACCACACCATGTCCTTTTGGAGTGTAATGGATGCTGGTCCCTATTTAAATCAGGGCAAAACACCACCAGCCTATAGCGCATGGGATAGATTCTACCTTGGATGGACTACACCTATGGAAATTCAAGATGTTAAAAAATACACATTAGACACATTGACTTCAAGTAACAAATGCTATATTCTCTACAAATCCGAAGATAAAAGTAAAAAACAGTTGACTGAATTTTTCACTCTTGAAAATAGACAGAAAAAAGGTTGGGACAAATACCTACCTGGTCATGGAATGCTTATCACACAAATCAACTATGACCAGTCTGATTGGAATTCAAACACAGTGAATAATGACAAAAATGTAATGGATGTTGATCTGATTGAAGCAGATGGACAGGCTGACAATAGGACACTTCCAGGCGATTCATATCCTGGCAGTGAAAATGTCATTACCTTTACACCCAAATTCAGGAATCCCACATCTGACAAATTATGGATCTCTAACATCAAAGAAATGGGTGGGAAAATCACTTTTGATTACGTCAAAACAGACACTTCACTAAAAAAA
This sequence comes from Paludibacteraceae bacterium, assembly GCA_947471245.1. Classification (GTDB taxonomy): domain Bacteria; phylum Bacteroidota; class Bacteroidia; order Bacteroidales; family Paludibacteraceae; genus Paludibacter. Next base: position 4,333 of record CANIXM010000089.1, read on the forward strand.
CTATCCATTTCTTCAACTTCAGATGGATATCTTCAAATACTCCTACCTAGTATGAAAGGTGCAGTGGAAATATATGATATTACTGGTAAAAACATTTTATTTGATGCCAATCCAACATCAAACCCTTACTATATCGGCAGTCTGGAAAGAAACAAATTCTATATCATCAAGTTCAATGACTACACAGGAACTGTATTTATCAATGAATGAATTATTGATTTATTGATAAATACAATCAAGAAAAAATCAAATTCTTAAGTCGCTACAAGTTAGATTATGAAGTATTTACCAATTACAATTCTTTAATAACATAGGTGCACAGATTAAAAATGTTTTTAATCCCAACACAATAACTTCCAAAACAAACCATAAACTCAAAAACATAATCACTTAAGAATTTATTTCAAGTCTTTATGTGATTTTTATAAAGTAATAATACAAAAAAAACACTCACACTTCATGCTATCAGTTGATGCTCTTTCCGTCGAATTTGGCGGACAGCCTTTGTTTCAAGACATTTCATTTGTAATAAACGAAAAAGACCGCATTGCCCTTATGGGTAAAAATGGTGCTGGGAAATCTACATTACTCAAGGTACTTGCTGGCGTAAGAGAACCATCCAAAGGTTCTGTTTCCTATCCAAAAGATTTGGTGGTGGCCTATCTGCCTCAGCACCTATTGCTTGAAGATAATAGAACTGTTTTTGAGGAAACAGCCCAGGCTTTCTCAGCCATTACCGAGATGCAAAAGGAGATAGATAGGTTGAATGAAGAACTTGCTACCCGAACAGATTATGAATCTGACAGTTACATGGAAGTCATCGAACGTGTATCAACTCTAAGTGAGCAATTTTACAGCATTGAAGAAATAAACTACGATGCTGACATTGAGAAAACCCTGTTAGGTCTTGGATTTTCACGTGAAGACTTCACACGAAAAACATCTGAATTTAGCGGTGGATGGCGCATGCGCATTGAGTTGGCTAAAATTCTGCTTCGCCGACCAGATGTGATATTATTGGATGAACCTACCAATCACTTGGACATCGAATCCATTCAGTGGCTGGAGGATTTTTTGATTAATTCTGCCAAAGCGGTTGTTGTTATTTCTCACGACCGTGCATTTGTAGATAATATCACCACGCGCACCATTGAGGTGACCATGGGTAGAATTTATGATTACAAGGCCAAATACTCTCATTATCTAGAACTTAGAAAGGAACGTAGAGAACAGCAACAAAAGCAGTTCGATGAGCAACAAAAAATGATTGCCGAAACCACTGAGTTCATTGAACGATTCAAAGGTACTTATTCAAAAACACTTCAAGTGCAGTCACGTGTCAAAATGCTCGAAAAGCTAACTATTCTTGAAGTTGACGAGGAAGACACATCCGCACTTCGACTCAAATTTCCACCCTCTCCCCGATCTGGAAACTATCCTGTTACAGCCGAAAGTGTGGGTAAAAGCTACGATGAAAAACGCATTTTTGCTAATGCCAACTTTATGATAGAACGGGGCGAAAAAATTGCCTTTGTAGGAAAAAATGGAGAAGGAAAGTCCACGCTTGTCAAGGCTATCATGAAGGAAATCGAACATGAAGGCACGCTCACACTTGGTCACAATGTCAAAATAGGCTACTTTGCTCAAAATCAAGCATCGCTTTTGGATGAAAACCTCACCGTTTTTCAAACCATAGATGACGTAGCCGTGGGTGATATCCGTAACAAAATCAAGGACTTGCTAGGTGCGTTCATGTTTGGAGGCGACAACTCGTTCAAGAAAGTAAAAGTCCTTTCCGGTGGCGAACGCACACGTCTAGCCATGATCAAATTACTACTTGAACCTGTCAACCTACTCATACTGGATGAGCCCACCAATCACCTAGACATGAAGACCAAAGATATTCTTAAACAGGCATTGGTTGATTTTGATGGCACGCTGATAGTGGTATCGCATGATAGGGATTTTCTAGACGGACTTGTAACCAAAGTATTTGAATTTGGCAACCAAAAAGTGACTGAGCACTTAGAAGACATCTATGGATTCCTTGCTAAGAAGAAAATGGAAAACCTTAGAGAAATAGAAAGAAAATAACGCTTTATTACGTTTATAAAAATAATAAAACATTAGTAATAGGAAAAAACCACAAAAGGCACAAAAGTTAAAAGTACAAATTCGAGAATTGAAGAAAGTACACATCAGATATACCTGTCGGTATTAATAAGCCGTCAGTCTCTATTTTATTTCAAGAATTGAGGCATGATACAATTTGCTAAAGGCAAAGTTTTGTGTAAAATCTTAATCTTTCTCTCTTCACTCCTCAATTTTGATTTTGTGCCTTTTGTGGGTTGACATCTTCAGAACGCAACATACGCAAATAGCACAAATGAACACAGAATTACAACCACAGCGATTGAAGCTATAAATTCCGATTTATCGGGATTTGCTTATGTGTATCTGTTGAAAAAATAGACCTTCAATTAACAAACTATTGTATCTATGTGGTTTAAAATCAAACTATAATCTTTTGTGCCTTTTGTGGTTGTTTTCCTCTTTTGGGTTTTTCCCACTTAATTTGTTATAGAGCCACATAAAACAACAAAGACATTCTGGTTATTCCAAAATGTCTTCGTTGTTTATCGGTGTATATGGCCCATCTTTCACTTCAAAAATCACAGTTCCAGATTCCAACACCTCTATGGTATGCCTCTGCCCCACTGGTATATCTACACCATATTTGCCATCGAGTGGATCTAAGTAAAATTCCTGCATCAACACTTTGTTTTCATCATAGAAAAACACTTTCATCTTGCCTCTTAACAATATGTAAGTTTCTGAAGTATTTCTATGTCTATGAATAGGCA
>CANIXM010000090.1 GCA_947471245.1 Paludibacteraceae bacterium
AAAGTAGCTGAAGCACTGCATGAGAAAAAAGTGGCTCAAATAGCTGATATGATTTCCGAAAGAACTGAAAAAGTAAAACTTGTTTTGATAGCTGGTCCATCTTCTTCTGGCAAAACCACATTCAGCAAACGCCTGGCTATACAACTGATGGTAAGTGGATTGAAGCCACTGACACTTTCATTGGACAATTACTTCGTGAACCGTGAGAACACACCTCTGGATGAAAATGGCGACTGGGATTTTGAGCATTTGCATGCATTGGATTTACCACTTTTCAATCAGCATTTGAAACAACTACTTAATGGCGAGGGAGTGGACATTCCCACCTTCAATTTTGAAACAGGCAAACGTGGCAATTCCACACAGCGACTTGAGATGACTGATGACAGCATACTTGTGATTGAGGGCATTCACGGACTCAACCCAGAATTGGTGACTGATGTTCCAGTCGAAAAAACATTTAAAATTTTCGTTTCTGCACTGACCACCATAGCCATTGACAATCACAACTGGGTGTCAACTACAGACACCAGATTACTTCGAAGAATTATTCGTGACTACAAATACCGCAACTATTCGGCACAAGACACCATCTCGCGTTGGCCAAGTGTGCGACGAGGCGAAAATAAATGGATTTTCCCATACCAAGAAAATGCAGATGTGATGTTCAATTCAGCCTTGCTATTTGAGCTGGCAGTTCTTAAAAAGTTTGCCGAGCCTATTTTAGCTGAAGTCCCCAAATACTGCGACGAGTATTCAGAGACGCACAGATTACTTAAATTTCTCAGCTATTTCGGACCAATTCAAGATAGCGAAATCCCTCCAACATCATTGTTAAGAGAATTCGTGGGTGGTAGCAGTTTTAGTTATTAAGTCTTTGGCTTGGCAAAGTGGCTAATTATTACTAATTTATTTGCATATTATTAAACATTTATTTCTATCTTTGCCTTCACTTCATAGTAATCGTTAATTTTGAAGATAATGAAAAGACTTTTCACAATCCTTCTTCTAGCCATAATCATATTGCCGTCAGTAGATGCTCAAAGACGCCGAACCACTAGTCGTGGCACAAGCAAACGCTCTACTGGTACCTACAGAAAAAACACAAGCGCAGCACCTGGTGAATTTAATGGAACGTTTAATGTTTCATTTTTTGGTCCCGGACTAGGCTATTTGTATGGCGATATTGGTGGTTCTGCAGACCCAAAAAACTTCTTTGGATCTACCGACTGGGTAATTCCACAAACTAAAACATATTGGGGATTGGCAGGGGATGTGATTTTGCCTAGTAACTTTGGTGTCAGAGGAACCTTTCATGTAGGAAACTTCGACGCAGAAGATTTAAGATCAAGAAACAATGGACGGATGTTTTCTACCAGTGCTACTGTATTGGAAGGCACATTGCAAGCAATGATAATTGTACTTGGTGGGCCTAGTGATATTGGAAGCAGACACACTGCCTATGTCACACTGGGTGCAGGTTATGCCTACAGCATGTCCAGTTTCAATGGTGACTTATCTTTACGCGTACAAGATGCATATAGACGCATCGATTTAACTGGTTCAAACATTTGGAGCACATCAATTCCATTTGGTGGAGGATATCAATTTAGACTTTCAGATAAGTGGTCCGTAGGATTTGATGTTTCTTATCATTATTACCTTTCGGACTTGATGGATGGTATTTCAACCTCTTATTCTAGAAATAGTGATGTGATGTTTCGTTCCAATGTCTCTGTTACCTATCAAATATACGGAAAAGAATGTAAGACTTGTAGCTGGTCTATTGCGGCCAAAGACAAGTTGAGAAAAAGATAATATTGTTAGCACACATTATAGTTAGAGTAAGTCTAGGCATGAAACCACTGTACGTTAACTATAACTGAATCAAGGGTCAACTAATAAAGTTTCTTTATAGTTGACCCTTTTTATGTCCCAATTTGTTATTAAATAGTAATTCTCATTATTTTAATTCGAAGCAACAAAAATGAAAGATTTTATTAAGTACACCTTTGCAACAATTGTAGGTATAACATTGTCAATGGTAATAGGAATACTTATTATATTAGGAATCATAGGAGCAGCATCCGAAAGTACTAAAGAGTCAAAACCAACGCTGCAGCCCAATTCAGTGTATCAAATAGACCTTGAAGGTCAATTGGTAGATCGATCAGAAGCCGATGATTTGTCTGATTTTGTTAGCAAAGGATTCAACAATTCTGAAGAAAACACCATTGGTCTTGATGATATTCTCCAAAATATTCACACTGCAAAAAACGACTCAAATATCGTAGGTATATACCTGAAAGGAGGTACACTTTCTGGTGGTTATGCATCATTCAAAGAAATCAGAGACGCACTTCAAGACTTTAAACAGACAGGCAAATTTATTGTGGCTTATTCTGATGGTTACATCCAAAAGAATTACTACTTGGTGTCAGTTGCCGATAAGGTTTTACTCAACACACAAGGAGTACTCGAGTTCAAAGGCTTGAGCGCACAAACCCTCTTCTTTAAAAAAACATTGGAGAAAATAGGCGTTGAAATGCAAATTGTGAGAGTGGGAGCATTCAAGTCGGCCATAGAACCATATACCAACACCGAAATGAGCGATTCAAACCGCCTACAGGTGAGCACCTTTATTCATTCCATTTGGAATAGTAGCCTTTCTGAAATCTCCAAGTCACGAAAAATTTCTACAGAAAACCTGAACAGCTATGCTGATGAAATGATGACTTTTCAACCTACCGAAAAAAACCTCGAATACAAACTGGTGGACAAACTGGTGTACATTGATCAAGTGGACAGCATCATCAAATCCATGAGAATAAATAAGTCTGAAGAAGAACTGAATTATCTCAAACACAGCTACATGTGTAAAATCAAACCTGAGGCAAAAACAGAAGAGGCAAAAGTGGCAGTACTTTATGCTATCGGCGCAATTGATTATCCTGGTGAAGAGGGTATCAAATCCACTGAAATGATAGAAAGTATTGAAGAATTGGCAAAGGATGATGCTGTAAAAGCGGTAGTGCTTAGAGTGAATTCTCCTGGTGGAAGTGCCTACGGTTCAGAGCAAATATGGCGAGCCTTGACCGTGCTACAAACGAAAAAACCACTGGTGGTTTCTATGGGTGATGTAGCTGCATCTGGGGGCTATTACATAGCGAGTCCGGCATACAAAATTGTGGCAGAACCAACAACCATCACTGGTTCGATAGGGATATTTGGAATGATACCAAACATCAGCGGTCTTAACGAAAAACTAGGATTGACCTATGATGGGGTGACTACAAATAAAATGAGTGACGCAATATCAATCAACCGATCATTTACACCTGAAGAAAAAGAATTGATGCAAGCCTACGTCAACAGAGGGTATGAACTGTTTGTAAAAAGATGTGCAGATGGTCGAAAACTGACTGTAGATCAAATCAAAGCGGTAGCCGAAGGTAGAGTTTGGACAGGCGATGATGCCATCAAGAAAGGACTGATAGACAAAATAGGTGGATTAAACACTGCTGTGGAAATCGCAGCAAAAAAAGCGAAGTTAAAAGCCTATTCTGTTGTTGCCTATCCCGAAAAGCTTGACTTCATGTCAAAACTCATGAAAGGACTTTCACAAGATGTGGAAGCAAAATACATGAAAGCCAAACTAGGCGAGCAATATATGGTGTATAAGCAAATTCAAAATATCGGCAAAATAAGTGGTTTACAAGCCAGACTACCTTATGACATCTTGATTAAATAAAAAGAGAATCCAGACATGACACTCAGATTAATATTCGCAATTTTGCTAACTTTTCACTTTCTCCCAGCTATGGTAATGGCAGAAGAAAAGTCATCAACTTATGCCACTTCACCCGTCACTATTGATGGCAAAATGACTGAGTGGGGAATTAATCCAAGGTATTTCAATTCGGAATCGGGTGTGCTGTACGAAGTAAAAAATGATGAATCACAGCTATACATCATTATCAAAAGCAATGAACCTACCACTATAAAACAAATGCTTATCGCTGGATTTTCATTACGACTAACGATTAAAACCAATCCTCCATTAATATGTACAATGCGTCATGCTGGTAAAAACCGCAACCAACTACGTGTTTCCAATCCGTCGGCCTTGGCAGACAAATCGGAAATGATGACCAAACTCATTGCTGACACAATGACAACAGACGGATTTCGGTATGCAGACAAGATCATCATTGCAGGCACTGCAGATTCTTCCAAAATCGGGTTTAGTAGAAGTCGCCCCAATCCTGAAACAATAGTAATTGAATATCGGATACCACTCAAAGAATTGTATGGAAATAATACCAATCTTTCACAAAGTATTCAATTTCCATTCAATCTAAAGGTGACACTCAATGAATTTTTGAATGGCCAGTCTTCGGGCATTCACCGACCCATGGGAGGTATGAATGGACAAAGAAATGGTGCAATGAGAGGCAATGGAATGGGTGGCGGAATGCACAACAATGGCATGACGGGAGCAAGATATCCTGGCATGACACATGAATTAGCCGATGATAATGGGGAAAACGCAAATCCCAACATAAGCGAAGGAGGGATGCGTTTTGTTAGAAAAAGCTTTTCTGTTGAATTTGTTTTGTCACCCAAGCCTTAGCAATATCTAATGCGCATCGATTATCCATAGCTTACCAAAGGCTTTTCCAAAAACACATGTACTAAAAATTACGGGGTTAATATGCTATTCCCCGTTAAAAAATCATTATTAATGGAGTAAGTTGTGCAATAAATAATAATTCAAATAGATTTTGAAATTTCTTTCATTAATTTTGTATAATGTTTTCTACTGAGATTGCCTTTAAAGTCTATGATGAGATTGTGAGCAACTAAGTAATGTAAAACACAACTCAAGAATTTGAGATGTAAACATCAAACATATCTGCTTATAACTTGTAATTAAATGCTTGAAAAACAATTCATCTTTGCAACTCCAAATAAAATGACATCTAATCACACTGAAAATCAAACAATAGGTCTTTTCAACGATAGCTTTCCACCTATCATTGATGGAGTAGCACTAGCTGTGCAAAACTGTGCCCATTGGATGAAACAAAAAGGAGAGGATGTACGTGTGTTCACGCTTAAAGCACCAAATTCAAATGATGAAGATTTAAGTTTTCCTGTTTACCGATATACCTCCATACCCATTATTGGAAGAAAGCCTTACCGATTGGGTTTACCAAAGCTAGATATGTCATTTCGAAATGAAATGGATCAAATATCATTCAAACTAGTACATGCTCACAGTCCATTCAGTGCAGGCAACATTGCTCTTAACATTGCAAAAAAAGAAAAAATACCATTTGTAGCAAGCTTTCACTCCAAATATCAAGATGATTTCGAAAGAGCGGTTTACAACAAACAAGTGGCTAAACTGATGGTGAAAGATGTAATAAAATTTTACGAAATGGCAGATGAGGTTTGGATACCTCAGCCAGCAGTGGAAGAAACCATAAGGAAATATGGCTACAAAGGCAAACTTATAGTGGTGGATAATGGCAACGACTTTGCCACCAATCTTCCGATAAAACCGATAAAAGACGGAGCTCGCAAAAAACTTCATATTAAAGAAAACGAGACTGTTTTGCTTTTCGTGGGTCAGCACATTTGGGAAAAAAACACTCGAATGATTATTGAATCATTAGCACTGTTGGATGATTTACCATTTAGGATGTATTTTATAGGTGTGGGATATGCCGAAGATGACATGAAATTGTTAGTAGAACAACTTGGGTTGACCTCAAAAGTTGAGTTTCTAGGCATGGTTACCGACAGAGAGATTTTAAAACGCTACTATGCAGCCTCTGATCTTTTTCTCTTTCCATCAATCTATGACAATGCACCTTTGGTAGTAAGAGAGGCAGCAGCCATGCACACACCATCAATATTGGTTAAGCACTCCACATCATCGGAAATCATCACTGACAACAGCAATGGTTTTTTGATAGAAAATACTGCCGATGCGCTGGCCTCCAAAATAAAAGAACTGGTATCAGACAAACAACATATAAAATCAGTGGGACTTACCGCATCCAAAACCATAGCTAGATCATGGGAAAGTGTGACAGAGGAAGTGCTAGACAGGTATAATCATCTAATCAAACATAAATGGAGACAGTAAACACCACTCCCCCCAATTCTCCAAAAGCATTTAAAACCTATCAAGTATTACTTCCTGTTCTTCTGGGACTTGTGGTGATTGGTTGGTTGTTTCTCAAAGAGTTTGACCCTGCAATTTTGCATCAATTAAGCTTTACATCAACCAGTTTACTGTTTATCCTGTTGGCATTTGTGTTGATGTTGGTGAGAGATTTCGGCATGATATGGCGATTCAGAATGATTACTGACAATGACTTGAGTTGGAAACAAGCATTTCATATCAATGTTCTCAGCGAATTTACCTCAGCTGTCACACCAGCAGCGGTTGGTGGGTCAAGTCTGGTGGTGATATTTCTAATGAAAGAGGGCATTAATGCGGGTAGAAGTACCACCATCATGTTTGTCAATCTGTTTTTGGACGAGCTTTTCTTTATTTTTATGTGCCCGCTACTATTTGTATTCATTCCTATGGATGCAATTTTCAATTCGTCATCAACCATTGTTTCTACTTTCGGAGTGATATTTTGGTCTTTGTATGTGGGTCGTTTAATCTGGACTACCATCTTGTTTATCGGTATTTTTCGCAAGCCGAGTTGGATAAAACACATGTTATTGTTGGTTTTTTCACTCCCATTTATTCGTAGGTGGCAACACAAAGTAGAATTACTCACTGACAACCTGGTGCACACTTCCAAAGACTTTGGTGGGCGTGGAATGTTGTTTTGGGCAGAGGCTTTTGGCACTACATTGCTCACTTGGACTGCTCGCTTTCTGGTGGTGAATGCCATTTTTCTTGCCTTCACACCCATTGGCAATCACTTGGTGGTATTTGCACGACAATTGGTGTTGTGGGTAATCATGGTAGTGAGCCCTACACCTGGAGGAAGTGGAGTGAGTGAATATGCCTTCAAGATGTATTACAGCGATATTTTCTCCTCGGCTAGTGCTATAATTTTTGTGACCCTCATCTGGCGTCTAATAAGTTATTATCTGTATCTGTTTTTTGGAGTGCTATTAATCCCCAATTGGATCAAAAAATC
>CANIXM010000091.1 GCA_947471245.1 Paludibacteraceae bacterium
GCAATCAACTTCTATAAAGACATCGAAATGATAGCATGTAGCACCATTTTCAAACAAATGAAGGCGCCATGGGAATCGGAAGAATTGGTAGAAGCAGAATACGTGTTCAATTAATAATTAATAATTCATAATTAATAATGAGCCTTTGGCTACTGATTATGAATTTCAAAACAGATTTTTAATTTTTAATTCAAAAAGTTATGTTACTAAGACATACCACTGCAAAAGAAATAGACAGAAAGGCGCTGACCATCAATCCTGCCAAAACCTGTCAACCAGTAGGCGCAATGTTTGCAGCATTGGGCATCCACGGATGCTTGCCTCATAGCCACGGCTCACAAGGCTGTTGCTCTTACCACCGAAGTGCACTGTCACGTCACTTCCGTGAACCAATCATGGCTGGTACCAGCTCATTCTCCGAAGGTTCATCTGTATTTGGTGGGTCTGCCAACTTGGTACAAGCTATTGATACCATGTTTACAGTCTATAAACCAGAAGTGATAGCGGTTCACACCACTTGCTTGTCAGAAACCATCGGTGATGACTTGACACAAATCATTTCCAAAGCCAATGATGATGGTTGTGTACCAGAAGGAAAACAAGTGATATACTGCAATACACCAAGTTACGTGGGAACGCACGTTACTGGATATTCCAATCAGGTAGCAGCATTTGTAAAATTCTTTTCTACTGCTACGCCCAAAAAGCGAAATGTAATCAATCTAGTAGCTGGATGGATGGAACCATCGGACATGCGCGAAATCAAACGATTGGCCAAAGTGATGGAAGCTCGCACCATTCTATTTCCTGACATGACTGATGTGCTAGATGCTCCACTGGATGGACACTACAAGCTGTACCCCACTGGTGGAACAACCATCGAAGAAATGAAATTGACTGGCGATAGTAAGTTTACTATCGGACTAGGACAATCATGTACTGAAGATGCATGCATAAAACTTGAAAACAAATGCAAAGTCAAATTCGAAGTGGTAGATATTCCTATCGGTTTCAAAGCCACAGATCGTTTTTTGATGTCGCTAAGTCGCCATGCCAATCTGCCAATTCCTGATAGTTTGTCGGATGAACGTGGAAGATTAATCGATCTTATCTCTGATAGTTCAAAATACTTGTACGGCAAGCGTGTAGCACTTTGGGGAGATCCTGATACCTTGATTCCATTGACAGAATTCTTGGTAAGCATGGACATGAAACCAGTGTATGTGGTAACCGGAACCCCAAGCAAATACTTTGATGCCCGCATGGCCGAGATATTGAAAGATATTCCAGAGGCGAAGTTCAAAAGTGGTGAGTTGGCAGATATGTTCCTTATGCACCAATGGATCAAACAAGAAGGTGTGGATCTGTTGATAGGAAACACCTACGGAAAGTACATTGCCAGAGATGAAAATGTGCCATTGATAAGATTTGGTTTCCCTATCGCTGACCGTCCTGGACATAATTATTTTGCTAAAACAGGCTACGAAGGTGGAGCCAATCTGGTAAAACAAATTATGGATGGATTGTTGGATCACATTGATACCAACTGCTTGGAAGAAAAAGTAGAATTCCAATTGTAGTGAAAATTGACACCGCAGCTTTCTAACGCAGAATGACTGTTATAAAATAGATTGTTTTTTGATTAGTGTTGTGCTTTATTGGCGGCCTTACAGCGGTAAGGTCGTCAATAAATTTTCAAAATTCAAATATAAGTTATTTTTAGTAGGTATTTAAAAAAACTTGAATATTGATTTTCAATAAACGATCAATTAATACCTACACCACTCAAAAGTCTCCGCCAGCTGGCGGAGGATTTAGGGGGCAAACAATTCAAACTACCCAACTATGGCACATATATTAGATGAAAGAAAAGGTCAAGTGTCAGTGGCTGGAGCCAATGTAGCCACCATTGATTGTAACAAAGCAAGTCTGGCTGGCAGTGTAAGTCAGCGTGCATGTGTGTTTTGTGGCTCACGGGTAGTGCTTTATCCTATTGTTGATGCACTTCATTTGATACACGGACCCATCGGTTGTGCTGCCTACACCTGGGACATCAGGGGGTCACTTTCTTCAGGACCCGAATTACACCGTTTGAGCTATTGTACTGATTTGCAAGAGAAAGATGTGATTTTTGGTGGAGTAAAAAAACTCTATGAAGCCATCACTGAGCTCATCGAACTACATAAACCCAAAGCTGCATTTATTTATACTACCTGCATAGTAGGTGTGATAGGCGATGATGTGGAGCAAGTGTGTAGAACCATTGAAGATGAAGCCAAAATTCCCATTATCCCTGTGCAAGCTCCTGGTTTTCAAGGATCTAAAAAGGATGGTTACAAAGTAGCCTGTGAGGCTATTTTCAGACTGGTAGGAACAAAAAGCAAGCCCGAAACGCCGGCCAAAAGCATCAATATCTTGGGCGATTTTAACCTTGCTGGTGAGCTTTGGATTTTACTGGATTATTACAAAAGAATGGGCGTGCATGTCAACGCCACTATCACTGGCGATGGTCGTGTGGATGATATAGCCAATGCACATAATGCGGCGCTCAATGTGGTGCAATGCTCAGGGTCAATGAACTACTTGGCCAAAATGATGAAAGACACCTACAATATTCCATCCATGCGGGTGTCCTATTTTGGAATAGAGGATATGAGTGATGCCCTTTACGATGTGGCTCGATTTTTCAAAGATGATGAAATGATGGATAAAGCCCGTGAGTTGGTAAAAGAGGAATTTGCCAAACTGATGCCACAACTCACATGGTACAAAGAACGACTTACTGGCAAAAAAGCTGCTATCTACGTAGGCGGTGCATTTAAAGCCATCTCACTAGTAAAAGCCCTCCGGCTGATAGGTGTAGAAACTGTAATAGTTGGTTCGCAAACTGGAACAGAAGAGGATTATGATCTGATAAAAAAACTGTGCAACGAAGGAACCATCATACTAGATGACTCCAACCCTGTGGAACTTTCACATTTTGTAAAGGAGAAAAAAGCTGACATTTTTATTGGAGGTGTGAAAGAACGACCCATTGCTCATAAGATTGGACTCGGATTTTGTGATCATAATCATGAGAGAAAGGAACCACTGGCAGGATACGAAGGGATGATCAACTTTGCCAAAGAGATATACGCCACGGCTATGAGCCCTGTATGGAAGTTTACAAAGTAAGCCTTTCGGTATCCACTATTAATGTGGAAGATTTAAACCACTGTAAAAATTGCAATTATGACAACCACAAAAAACTCAATAGATAAATCTAGCTTAGTTCCCCTTAAGGGGTTAGGGGTTGCGGTGCAAAAGAATGGCTATGTATCCAGTCGCAACTCATGCAAGCTGTGTGCTCCACTCGGTGCCTCGCTCGTATTCAAGGGCATAGAGGGCTGTGTACCACTTATTCATGGTAGTCAAGGCTGTGCTACTTACATCCGTAGGTACATGATCAGTCATTACAAAGAGCCAGTAGATATTGCATCTAGCAATTTCAGTGAAGAAACCACTGTGTTCGGCGGAAGTAGGAATTTTATCACTGGCATCCACAATGTTATCAAACAATACCAACCCAAAGTGATAGGGATAGCCTCTACTTGTCTGTCAGAAACAATAGGTGAGGATGTGCCAGGACACATCAGAAATTTTTCCGAAAGCTATGACAACCCTGCTGTGCCGATGCCCATTTTTATCAATGCATCTACACCCAGCTATTGTGGTAGCCATGCCGATGGATTTCATAATACGGTGTTAGCCACTGTCAAAACATTGGCAAAAAGTCAAACAGCTTCACACTCCATTACCATTTTACCAGGTCTAGTGACACCTGCCGACATCAGATATTTGAAAGAAATAATGACCGATTTTGGCTTGAAACATACTCTTTTTCCTGATTATAGTGATACGTTGGACAATGTGTACACATCAGAATATCAGCTAATTCCTACTGGTGGTACTACCATCAACCAAATAGAACTCATGGGAGATGCCAAAGCTACCATTGAGTTTGGGTCGATATTCAACAAAGGAACGCAACGCATCAAAGACCAAGGCACGGTGCAAACTGCTGGTGAGTGGCTAGAGGCAAGTTTCAATACTCCCAACCATCAAATGCCACTTCCCATAGGCATAGATGCTACGGATAGATTGATGAATGTGTTGTCAGAAATAAGTGGAAAACCCATTCCTGAAAAATACGTCAAAGAACGTGGCAGACTTGTAGACGCTTATGTGGATGCACATAAATATGTCTTTGGCAAAAAAGCTTTACTCTATGGCGAGGAAGATTTTGTTACTGCATTGGCAGATTGGTTGAAAGAAGTAGGGGTGGAGCCTTTTTGGATAAAAGGTGCTGATTTTGAGACATTAAAAGAGAAAGCTAACGATTTCAAACCAGACTTCTTACTTGGCAATAGCAAAGGATACTACATTGCCCGCGAGCGAAAAATTCCCCTGGTTCGGATTGGATTTCCCATTCACGACCGCTTCGGAGCCACAAGGATGCATCAGGTTGGATACCGGGGTACGCAGGAAATTTTCGATCGCGTGGTCAATGCACTCATCGAATACAAACAAGAAAATTCACCCATTGGGTATAAATATTTGTAGGAGACCCCTAAATCTACTTTACAAAACTTATTGAAAAAGATTTAACCACAAAAGGAAATTAAAAAAGAACAAGAAAAAAAAAGAACACATGAGTCAAATACCTATCGGTATTTTGAGAATGATAGCTCGATGATAAAGCATCAACTTTTGTGTCTTTTGTGGTTCATTCATCAGGGAAATTATATAAGGATTGACAATTAAAAATAGAAGCACATGGAATCAAAAATAATCGAAAGCAACTCACTACCCCTTGAGGGATTAGGAGAATCTGCCCCTTTGATGGAAAAGGGAGCAGCTCACCCATGTTTCAACAAAGAAGCCAAACACACCAATGCGCGTGTGCACCTTCCTGTAGCACCAAAGTGTAACATCCAATGCGGTTACTGCAACCGTAAGTTCGACTGCGTCAACGAAAGCCGTCCTGGTGTCACCTCGTCTATCCTCAAACCATTCCAAGCGGTTGAATATCTCAAGGATTTGGACAAAAGAATCCCGAATTTGGTAGTGATAGGCATAGCTGGTCCTGGCGATCCATTTGCCAATGCAGAAGAAACATTAGAAACCATGCGCAGAGCCAAAGCGGAGTTCCCAGATAAAATTTTCTGTCTGTCCACCAATGGATTGGAACTGGAGCCTCACATTGACGAAATTGCTAAACTGGATGTGACCCATGTCACCATCACCATCAATGCTGTTGACCCAACTATTACTGCTAAAGTTTACAAATGGGTGCGATTCAATAAAAAAATCTATAAAGGTTTAGAAGGAGCTACCTTGTTGATGGAACGTCAGTTGGCCTGCATCCCCAAGCTGAAAGCTGCTGGTATCACTGTGAAAATCAACTCCATCATCATTCCAGGCATCAATGAAGATCATATTCCAGAAGTGGCACGAAAATGTGCAGAGTTAGGAGCTGATGTAATTAACTGCATCCCGTTGATACCTACTGTAGATACCGATTTTGCGGAGCTGATAGAGCCCGATGCTAAAACGGTGTTCAGAGTACGCACCTTGTCGTCCGATTTTTTACCCATCATGAGTCACTGTGCCCGTTGTCGTGCTGATGCTGCTGGTCTGCTGGGACAAGATATGAGCGAAACACACACGCTGCTCAAAGAATATGCATCCAGATTTGAAATTGTCACCGAAGGCAGACCTTATGTGGCAGTTGCTACCAACGAAGGGTTGCTGGTAAACCAACACCTAGGCGAGGCATCTAACTTGCACATTTACAGACAAACACCCAATGGCTTCAAACTAGTAGAAACCCGTGAAGCACCTCCCACTGGTGGAGGCGACCGTCGCTGGTTGGAAATGGCCAAAGTGCTATCGGACTGTAGAGCCATATTGGTAAGTGGAGCTGGTCAAAATCCTAAGTCTATGCTCAATTCATGCAACTTATATGTGTTGGAAATGACTGGGCTGATAGATGAAGGGCTTGAAGGCATCTACAACAACAAAGTTATCCGCTCCATAGCCAAACCCGATTCGTTCAAATGTGGTAGCGGATGTAAAGGTACTGCTAAGGGATGTGGGTGAAAGCCCCCTAAATCCCCCGAAGGGGGACTTATAATTAATAATTAATAATTAAGACAGGATAAGTCATTGTATTTAAGTGTATTTAAGGAGATATATCATAGCTTAGACAGCGCAGTGCATGATAACGAAAATATGTAAACTGGTTCTTTCAAGTCCCCATAGTTTATCCCGTCATAAACGGGAGGGGATTTAAAGAGCGTAGTATTTGACAAAAGAAACAGATTAGTATTATCAGACAATAATTTATAAACTAGGTTTTCAAAGTCCCCTAAGGGGGATTTAGGGGGCTACTATTTTTAAAACAAATGAAAAAACCTCAGTATCTTATTTTGGTATGTAACTCATACCGTGTAGCTGGCGATGCTCAAGGAGCATGCAACAAAAAAGGAGCAACTTCTTTGCTTCAGTATATAGCCGAAGAAGCGTCTGATCGTGGATTGGATGTAGTAGTAACCACCACAGCGTGTCTGAATGTATGCTCACAAGGGCCAGTAGTAGTGGTGCAACCCAACAATTTTTGGTACGGTGGCGTGACAGGCGAAGACGTTATTGACGAAATTCTCGACGCATTAGAAAACGACGAATGCTGTGAAAAGTATTCGATAGCAGACTGAGAAAGTACCCCTAGCCCCTAAAGGGGAACAAGAGTAAGAATTGATTATTCTAAAAAGTAAAACATATGAATGCAGATAATACAAAAGCAAACGATACTAACCATTTTCCCCTTAAGGGGTTAGGGGTGCTAGGTGCTGGGGGTTTAGGAGGTCTGGGTCAACCATACTTTATTGACACCACCTTACGTGATGGGGAGCAGTCGCCTGGCGTGGTATTCTCCTTGTCTGAAAAAATGAGAATTGCTGCATTGCTTGATATGGCTGGTGTTCCAGAAATTGAAATTGGATCGCCTGCGATGGGTCGTAATGAAGTGAATGATATCAAAACACTGTGTGATATGCACTTCAAATTTAAAACCTTGGCTTGGTGTAGGGCGAAAATTGC
>CANIXM010000092.1 GCA_947471245.1 Paludibacteraceae bacterium
ATTCCTATGGAATATGAATGGCGAGAGCTACAAATGTATCTTTCGAAAAACAATTATAGCATTAGCAAAGAAAATTTGAGTTATGAGATTGGGAAATCACTTGCTACTACCAGAGGCTGGGAGGTATATCAAGCAGCATATAACACCATTGGATACGAACCGCAGTTAAACAACAAATCAGGATTTACAGCCCTCCCAAGTGGAAAACATGAGCCTCAAAATTCCAAGCGATATTACAAGGATTGCTATTGGTGGTGTGATGTATGGGACACTCTAATGGTTTACCAAAATCCAAGTTATATAAATATTGACTACTCAACCAACCAACTAGGAAGTGGAAGAGAAATAATTAGAACAAGTGGATATTGTATTCGATGCGTAAAAGATTAACGCCTTTGTCCACCAAATATATTCGGCAGAGAATCAATTATCCTTGACGCAACGAATAGAAACTCCTACTTTCTTGTAAGTTGATTGCAGTCCAAAATTAGCACTCCCCTTATCACCATCATTCGACCAAGCAAAGGAGTTGTCATCTTGTGTCACACTCCACCAAAATATTGATTTGTTATAATAGACATAATCTGCTGTGCCATAACCACTACGATAGCCATAAGTCTGCGCACTAAAACATGCCACATCTGTTGAACTCAGGTTGTTTAATAATACGAATTCGTTAAATGTTTCCCAATCTGCTTTTGTTGGAACATGCCATCCCACTGGTGCAATGCCACGAGGATCAACAGCTGCATACCAATTATAAAACCGACCATTATTAGCAATAAAGTTAGCATCTGTAGAATTGTCATAAGTGCATTGAGCACCAGTGGATAATTTTAGCCACGACCTATCATCCTTTACATAGGGAATAGGATCACCATTTCTATAGCTTGTTACACGCAGGTTTTCCATCATCCAAGTTTGAGTCCCAATGGTGATTGTATGATAGATGTTTCCATCCTTATCTTTTACTGTATTTGGCTGCGGTGGAGTGGTAAAACTCATTTGTTCTCCATAGCTGACACCTTTCAAATTTGTTGCATAAGCCCTCACATAATAGGTGGTTTCAGATTCTAAACCAGAAATCACTCCTATTATGGATGCGTTTGATGATTTATCTTCCACCACATTATCTGATAGCGAAGGATTTTCTTTGGTACTCCAACACACACCTTTTGAAATAATGCGTGTTCCTCCATCAGATTGAACACTTGCACCCAGGTTTACTGAATTATGCGTAATATTTGTTGCTATAGTTGAAGATAAAACAGGCTTATACAACCCTGCTGGTGTAGTAAATGACAATTCATTGCCATAACTTGTGCCAATAGAATTGGTGGCAAATGCGCGCACATAATAAACAGTATTGCCTGCAAGACCAGTCATCTTACACACAAACTCTTTCATTCCTAGACTATCTATCATTTTATTATCACTGGTAGTGGGATTAGGTTTATTAGCCCAACAAATACCACGCAATGTAATAGCGTCATCGCCATCGTTTACTACAAAACCTCCACTAAGTGCACTCGTATCCGTAATGGAGGTTATTTGTACAGAGGTTAGTGTTGGAATAGTCTTAGTTGGTTCTTCCTCAATGGTCATCTTACAGCCAGCTAAAAAAAATAATATGCCCAAAATCAAAAACATATTTTTCATATAAGTAATCAATAAAAATTAATGTTATATTTTTGGCTTCCGATGTTTTCTAAAATGTAGTTCAAGCGTTCTTTGAGATTTTCGATGTTCTTATAGGCATCAAATGGCAACCAATTATACTTAATGAATCTCCAAAGAATCTCTATTTTGTTAAGTTCTGGTGAATACGCAGGCAAGAAATAAATGTATATATCTTGCTCTCTCCATTGCTCCATTTTAGCTTTAAAAGCCTTACTGTGATGTACTGGTGCATTATCAACTACCACGATTGTTTGCTTAATAGCGGTTTTAGCAAACTGATCAAAAACACCTATTATTTTTTCTGAATTTAGGGTTCCTTGAAAAGTTTGTGAATACAATTTACAATCTGGTGTCATCAGCCCAAATACACTCATTGCTATTGACTTGGCAGCTGGCACTAAGATTTGCTCATCCTTTTTCTGCCAAGCATAACTAACACTGGGTGTGAGTGAGAAATGGCTCGCATCTGCAAAGTATAAATCGACATATCCGTCACGATGCATTTGAACAAAAGCATCAATTTCGGCTTTATGCCAATCAAATACGCGTTGGTCACGTTTATGCTTTAGGGATTTTCGGATTCGTCTCCAAGTATAGCCCAGCATCTTTTAAAAAATTCTGTAAGGTTAATTTACAGACTTTTATACCATATTGTTTTTCAATATCTTCGAGCACAAAATGAAGATTTCTGTTGTTCTTATCCAGTATTTTAGGAATCTGAGTGGCTATGGATTTTAACTTGACTTTTGCACCTTGACCTTTAGCTGGTCTTAATACAGAAAAACGTTTCTGACTATCAACACTTTCCCATACATCTAGAAGTCGCTTAACTGACACCCAATGAATGTTCATTAATTTGGCTAATTGTTGCATGGAATTACCTTGACTTGATAACAACAGACACAAACTACGGTTGCGCTCAACTGAATTTGTACTGTGTTTTTGCAAATATTCTAGATGTTCTCTTTCTGCAGAACTTAATGTTACTATTCTCATATATGGTTGATTATAAGACAAATATAATCAAAATTATTGAGATAGACAAGGAAATTAACAAATATAACAATAATTATTTTAAACTACTTACTATCGCAAATTATGGTGTCAATTAATGAAAAAACCGCCAATAACAATCCAGTTATTGGCGGTCAATAAGCGGAAGCTACGAGATTCGAACTCGTGGTACGGTTGCCCGTACGTCAGTTTAGCAAACTGGTGGTTTCAGCCACTCACCCAAACTTCCTTCTTGCTATTCGCTTAGCGGGTGCAAATATAGCACGTAATTTTGGATTACCAAAGCTTTTTTTTTCAAAATAATCAAAAACTAATTCGTAAATTTGCGCTCCGAAAGGCTTATTAGCAGTAGATCAGTAATTATTACCATGTCAATAAAAAAAGAAAAACGCAGTTTTCCAATCAGTTGGAAAAAACCATTGAGCTGGATGATGACCTTATTTGTAATCACCCTTGCTTATCTTGCTTATGTTTTATTCTTCCCCTGCATTTACACTCCAAACAGCGAAGTCAGCTATCTTTATATCAAAGAGAAAAGCTCCTTCGAGGATGTAGTCAAAAATCTTGAAAACTCCACCAAATCATCAAACAGCTCTACTTTTAGCCAAGCATCTGCTTTACTGCGATACGGTTCAAAAATCAGAGCGGGAAAATATGAAATCAAAAATGGAATGAACAATTTCCAATTGGTGAGAATACTCCGAAGTGGCAAACAAACGCCTGTCAAACTTTCGTTTAACAATATCAGAACCAAAGAACAGCTTGCGGGACGAATAGCAGAACAGCTAATGGCGGACTCCATCAGCATCCTTCAACTGTTGAATGATTCGGCTTATCTATCGGCTATTAATCTCAATCCTTATACGTCCATAACATTGTTTATTCCCAACACCTACGAGATGTATTGGAATACGGATGCCAAGGAACTTTTTGAAAGGATGAACAAAGAATACACCAAGTTTTGGACACCAGAAAGAAAAGCAAAAGCTGACTCTATCCCACTTACGCTTGCCGAAGTGAGCACCTTAGCATCTATTGTAGAAGAGGAAACAAACAACAAAAAAGACCGACCCATGGTAGCTGGGCTATATATCAATCGCCTAAAAGCTGAAATGCCATTACAGGCTGACCCTACAGTAAAATTTGCAGTGGGTGATTTCACCATCAAGCGCATTCTATTTGGTCATCTCAGAACCCAATCGCCTTACAACACCTACAAAAACACGGGCTTACCTCCAGGTCCTATCCGCGTGGCAACCGAAGCTGGTATTGATGCGGTGCTCAACTACAGCAAACACAATTACATCTACATGTGTGCGTCAGAGACACTGAATGGAGAGCATAAATTTGCAGCCGACTGGGACGAACATAGTCGCAATGCCAAAAAATACCAAGAGGAATTGAATAAGCGAAAGATATTTAAATAGTGAGAATATTGTTAATGGAAAATAGCAAATAGGCTGGTACATTAATGCCAGTTTATTTTTGTCTGACAAAACAAATCAATTAGTTTAGTCTCTGCCCACTTGCTTAGCACAACAAATAAATTGATTAACTCCAAATAGTCTATAAAAGAACCTGTAATCCAGCAAGATAGCGACTACCATTTTTTATGAGCTATTTGTGAAATAACAGAATGGATATTCTACTTAGTGCACTATTGTGTAAGGATAACACCCAAACGTTATTAAGCCTTAGTGTTGGCAACTACTGGATGAATTTCGTAGGTATTGCGCGTAAAGTAGATTTTACACCTCCGTTTTTAAGTAATAGCCACCCGATTTTGGAGCACCTTTGAACTCAATTCTATCGTTGACTTTCAACAATGCCAGATGCCTTTCGATTGTTCGTTTCGTTTTATCAGGTCTTTGTTTAGCAAGTTGGTTCGCATTTATACCTGGAAATTGTTTTATCAGTCCAAGTACTCGTTCCAATTCCTCATTTACACCGACATTTACACCGACATCATTTACTTTTTCTAATGGTTCTCCCTGTCTGCTTTTGAGTGTATTGAGTATTTCACCTAGCATAAACTCTACAAAAACACCACAATCGGCACCCAAAGCACTGTCGTTAATTGCTTTGTAGTAAAGTTGTTGGTTCTAAAAAACCATATTTTCAACAGGTAAATATTCAAAAATAGGATGCAGTTTAGCCAACAAAATTGATTGCCAAAGTCGTCCCATGCGCCCATTGCCATCCATAAATGGGTGAATGAATTCAAACTCATAATGAAAAACACAACTTTTAATTAACAAATGATTGGTGCTAGTGGTAAGCCATGCAAATAAATCGTCCATCAATGAAGGTACTCTGTCGGCAGGCGGTGCTATATGTACAGGTTTGTCGCCTGCAAATACCCCTACATTTCCCCTTCGGTATTTTCCGGGATTATCTACCAACGATTCCATCAATAAACCATGTGCCCGTAACAGATCTGCTTGCTTGTATGCTTCGAAAGTCGTAAATGCATCGTATGTTTTCAAAGCATTGCGTGCCTCTTGTATTTCTCGCACAGTTCCAATTACAGGTTTGCCTTCCAAAATGGCTGAAATTTGTTCAGCATCCAACGTATTTCCTTCAATAGCCAGTGAACCTTGTATTGATTTTATTCGGTTAATTTTACGCAACAGTAACCCATCTTCCTGCTCCATTCGTATGGCAAAGCGTTCCATTTGCGCCGAAATTTCACCAATTAAATCAATGGTTTTGTCGCTAATACTAAATGGTGGTTTATAATTCGATGTCATATTACAAGGATTTTTGGGACTGATATTGTATAAAAATTTGAAGTTGCGACTTGCTACCTTCGAAATCTCGTTGACTTGTATTATTGTGAAACTTGCTGAATGGCATAACACAGCAACAATTCACACAAGTATTGAGAGCAACTTGCACTAAAAGATGAATGCAAAATCAGTTACACCCCTAAACATAATTCACCTCAGCCGACAATGTTATACCAAAAATATCGAGTACCGACTGTTGAATGCTTGCTGCCAGTTGCACTACCTCACCACCAGTGGCACCGCCTTTGTTGACAATTACGAGTGCTTGTTTGTCATGCGCCGCCACATTACCAACTTGCTTGCCTTTCCACCCGCATTGCTCTATGAGCCAACCTGCTGGAATTTTCTCTTCTGTGCCTGACACATAATAGTGAGGCATGGTGGGGTATTGAGACTGAATTTTCAGAAACAAATCTTTACTAACTACCGGATTCATAAAAAAGCTACCTGCATTACCCAACAGTTTTGGATCTGGAAGTTTGCTTTCGCGAATCTGAATAATGGTTTTGCGGATATTAGCGAGTGTCACTTCCCCATTTTGGAGAACCTCCGCTTCTAAATGTTGGTAGCCAAGTTGAAATTTGGGTTGCTTTTCAAGTTGAAACACCACCGAGGTGATGATGTATTTCCCTTTCAATTTGGACTTAAACACACTGTCTCTGTACCCATACTCACAGGCATCCAAAGAGAATTCTTTGGGTTGTAAGCTGGCTATTTCCAATGCATTAACCCGAGTGATTACATCCTTCACCTCTACCCCATAAGCACCGATATTCTGAACTGCAGATGCTCCAACCTCGCCAGGAATTAAGGACAAATTCTCCACTCCTCCCCAACGATTCGCCACACAATACTCCACAAAATCATCCCACACCACACCCGATTGCACTTCTACCCACACCGAATCACAGTCTTCATCAATCACAGCAATGCCCTTCATCAAAGAATGCACTACCAATCCATCAAAATCATTCATAAACAGCAAGTTGCTCCCACCACCAATGTGAATAAATCGGTTGAATTTTGGCAATTCATTACCTACAATAGATATCAACTCTTCCACTGTGTCATATTCTATCAGACACATAGCTTTTACATCAATATTAAAAGTATTGAATGCCAACAAGGAGGTATTGTGCTTCTTCATCATGTTAGTTTCTCTTTTACAAAATCAATTATTTGGTCTTCGTCATCGGGATGAAACCAATGAATATCTGAATCTCTATTAAACCATGTCAACTGTCTTTTGGCATATCTTCTTGAATCTTGCTTGATCATTTCCACTGAATGTTCCAATGTCCAATTTCCTAATATATATTCGTATATCTCCTTATACCCAACAGTGTTAAGCGTGTTCAAATGTCGGTATTCAAAATACTGCTTTGCTTCCTCCAGCAACCCATCGACCATCATCACATCCACCCGTTGATTAATTCGTTCGTAGAGTTCTGGCCGTGGACGATTTAAGCCTATCTTAATGATTTGAAATGGACGTTCTTTTTTTAATCCAGTCCTCAAAGCTGAGTAAGGTTTGCCTGTTACGCTACAGATTTCGAGTGCATGTAGAATTCGTTTTGGGTTTTTCAGATCCACTTGTTCATAATGAACAGGATCCAATCCCATTAATTGCTGCTGAATATATTCCAATCC
>CANIXM010000093.1 GCA_947471245.1 Paludibacteraceae bacterium
ACAAAGTAAATATCGCTCAGCAAATATCGCCAAAGGCAAATATCACGAAGTAAATATCGCCGCAGGCAAATATCGCGCAGCAAATATCACCACAGGCAACTATCACGAAGTAACTATCGCCGCAGGCAAAACGTCCATTGTTTCATTTTTTACCCACCTGGAACCTTATAGAATCATTATAAATGACAAAAGTCTATGAAAAAGTCAGAAAATTTTGACTTTTTCATAGACTTTTGTTTTCTTTTCTATTTCAGCACCATGCGCGGCATGGTGACTATCCGAGCATTCATCCCCTACGGGGATGATGTCTAGAAATAATATTGTCCCTATTAATATTTATTCCCTGATGGGAAATTACTGCGGCCTCAAACTTGGAATTTGGAAATGATACGTTGTAGGGCATTTGACCGAATCGCTATCGTATAATATAAGCTCATATCGAATAAATATTTTCGAGTATTTATCGAATAAAAACGAATCATATCGTATCGTATTGAAAATAAAGTGATATATTTGAAGTATGGAAAATAAGGTATATACATTTTCACTCAACATTGACTGGGAACTTATCCGACTGATAAGCCAAATTGACCGATTTGATGCTTCATGGACTACGATAGAAAAAAAAGAAGGACAAAGTTTAAAGCAATTAAAAACGATTGCCACTGTTAGAAGCGTTGGGGCTTCAACACGTATTGAAGGTTCAAAAATGTCTGACGAAGAAGTTGAAGTCTTGCTCAAAGAAATTGACATAACAAAAATTGTTGATAGAGACTCACAAGAAGTTGTTGGTTATTTTGAAACGCTTGATTTAATTTCGGAATCACATGAAGAAATGTCAATTACAGAAAGTAACCTGAAAAACTTGCACAATATTTTAATGAAATATAGCAAGAAAGACGAGTGGCATAAAGGTGATTACAAGCAACATAGTAATGCTGTAGAAGCAAAGCTTCCCGATGGAACTCGACAGATAATATTTCAGACCACCGAAGCTGGATTCCCGACGCAGGATGCAATGAGATTTCTAATTGATTGGTATGAAAACGACAATGAAACTCATCCATTAGTAAAATGTGCATTATTTGCTTATGAATTTGTGAGCATTCATCCGTTTCAAGACGGAAATGGTCGTCTGAGTAGATTGCTTTCAACTTTGCTATTACTAAAGCATGGATATAAATGGATTCAATATGTAAGTTTTGAACATGAAATAGAAAGTAGAAAAACTGAATATTATAGAGTTTTAAGGAGTTGTCAAGCACAAAGACCCAATGAAGATGTAACGGATTGGATTCGATTTTTCTTTGATGCACTTGGAAATATTCAGACTCAACTAATGATAAAACTTGAAAGTAAAGGAGTTGAAACAAGATTGTCGCCAAGAGAAAAATCCATGTTGACATTCATAGAAAACAATTCAGGTTGCAAATCTGGTGATATTGCCAAAAAACTTGGAATTCCAAGTCCAACAGTTAAGCGGATTCTGCCGGAGTTGATTGATAAAAACTTGATTGAAAAATTTGGAACAGGACCCGGGACTAATTATTCGATAAAATAAAAAACGGCCTATACCAATAATACGAATCTAGGTTCCCGTTTATGCGATGGTAGTTTGGTTAAACTTTCAGTTTATTAATTGTTTATCTGTCTATAGACACAGCATCCCCCAATTATTAATTATCAATTATCAATTATTCATTAACAAGGACGAGTCGCCATAACTAAGAAACCTGAAATCATGTGCTAGTGCATAGTCATAGATTTCGCGCCAATGTCCATCCACAAATGCCGATACGAGGAGCAGTAAGGTGCTGCGTGGCTGGTGAAAGTTGGTGATGATGCCATTCACAATGCGGAATTTGTACCCAGGGCGTATCATTATTTGTGTTTCGGCATGGAGCGTGGTGAGTTGGTGTAGCTCCATGTAGTTGAGGATGTTATGCAATGCTTCGGTGGCCGTGAGCTTACACGCTTTTTCATAAGGTTGCCATTGGGTTACTTTTAAAGTCTGTAAGTCCACTGTGGCGGGATTTAGGGTACTACCCAACCAATACAAGCTCTCCAATGTCCTTACGGAGGTAGTGCCTACGGCGATGATGTTGCCTAGGTTCTTGAGCAGTTGCTCTATGGTAGATCGGTGCACCGCTATCACTTCGGTGTGCATGATGTGGTCGTCTATTGTGGCCGATTTTACAGGCTGGAAAGTGCCTGCGCCTACGTGCAGTGTGAGTTCTTCGGTGGTGATATGCTTGGATTTAAGGCTTTCGAATACTTCGGGTGTGAAGTGCAGTCCTGCGGTAGGAGCTGCTACCGAACCTTCGATTTTGGAATATACCGTTTGATAATTGGTCAAATCGCTTTCCTCTGTTTTACGGTGCAGGTAAGGCGGTATGGGTAGTTCGCCAGCACATTCTAGCAGCTGTGCGAAATGTACATCATCCTTGTCCCAACTGAATGCTACCTGATGCGTATTATCCTCTGAGTGGAGCAGTTCCACCGAAAAACAGACCTCACATCCATCCACTGTCACGGATTTAGATAGCTTGCCTTCCTTCCATTTTTTGAGATTACCCACCATGCACTTCCACGTACAGCCATTGTTAGCACCAAGCGAAAGTGCATAATCCGACGGATGCACAGGCTCTAAGCAAAACACTTCCACATTGGCTCCTGTGGATTTCTCGAAAAGCAGGCGTGCCTGTATTACTCGGGTGTTGTTGTACACCAGCAGGCTACCCATAGGTAAATAATCTACGATATTGGAGAACACAGACTCCTGTATCGCCCCATTCTTATAAACGAGCAACTTGGAGCTATCGCGCTGTGCAAGTGGGTATTTAGCAATGTGCTCGTCGGGGAGGGGGTAGTTGTATTCTTCGATGTAAATGGTAGGGTTGTCGGTGGTGTTTTTCACAAGGTATGCGGTTTAAAATCAGGATACAAAAGTAACAAAATTCCACGCAGGTTGATAACCACAAAAGGCACAAAAGCAAAAATGGTTGAATGATTTAGAACGCAACAGACGCAAAAGGCGCAAATTAACACAAACAATTAAACCACAAAAGGCACAAAAGCAAAATTGAAGAAGGAGGAGGAAAGAACACACAACAGAAATACCTGTCGGTATTAATACGGTGTCAGCCTACATTTTTTCAACAATTGCAGCAAGATACAATTTGCCAAAGTTTCTCTTCATTTCTCACTTTTCATTTCTCACTTTTCACTTTTCATTTTTCTTCTTTTGTGCCTTTTGTGGTTTAATAATTGCATTCTGATTAACTCTTTTCTCTTTATAAAATCTTTATACATACCCAAAACATCTTTACACCAGATTTATAAAAAATGTCGGAACTTTGTACCGTAGAATTTTGAGTAATTTTTAACCAACAATAATTATGACTGACGTATTAGGAAAAGTAAAAAAAACAGTGATTGGCAATCCTCGCGATTTGAAGGATAGCAGCACATTTCGCCAAATTTCACTGGTTGTATTTCTTGCATGGGTAGGCCTCGGTTCCGATGCATTATCATCCTCTTGTTATGGACCAGAGGAAATTTACAAAACGCTGGGTGTTCACGTGAATCTCTCCATCATTGTGGGATTGATAACGATGATTACCATTTTTATCATTAGCACCAGCTATTCGCAAATCATCAAACTTTTCCCACACGGCGGTGGCGGGTATCTAGTTGCTACTCGACTTATCTCACCCAATGTGGGTATGATTTCTGGTTGTGCATTGCTTATTGATTATGTATTGACCATTTCTATCTCTGTTTCCAGTGGTGCCGATGCTATTTTTAGTTTTTTACCCATCGGTTATCAGGATTACAAAGTGGCATTTGCACTTGCCATACTAGGCGTGCTTACCATCTTGAATCTGCGTGGAGTAAAAGAGTCGGTTACAGCTCTGACACCGATTTTTATTCTTTTTATTGTTTCCCACATTTTTCTGATAGCATATTCTTTTATGACTCACGTTCCTCAGATACAGTCGGTAGCCGTACAGACAGGTACTGAGTTTGGAAGCACTGTACGTCAACTAGGTATATACGGCACTATCTTTCTAATTATGAAGGCCTATAGTATGGGTGCTGGTACGTATACGGGTATTGAAGCCGTGAGTAATGGAATTCCCAACCTGCGCGAACCACGTGTGAAAACAGCTATCAAGACCATGCGTCTATTGGCCATCTCACTTTCGGCAGCAGTACTGGGATTGATTATCTCCTATTTCCTTTTCGGTGTTCATATCCAACCTGGTAAAACCATGAATGCGGTACTTATCAATTCAGCCATTGCCACATGGAATCCTCTTTTTGGTCAGACTTTCTTGTATGTAACATTGATTTCTGAGGCTACTTTATTGTTCGTGGCAGCACAA
The DNA here is from genome assembly GCA_947471245.1 of Paludibacteraceae bacterium. Taxonomy (GTDB): domain Bacteria; phylum Bacteroidota; class Bacteroidia; order Bacteroidales; family Paludibacteraceae; genus Paludibacter. The sequence continues at coordinate 4,389 of CANIXM010000093.1, forward strand.
ACTGGCTTCTTGGATGGTCCACGTGTGATGTCCAACATGGCGCATGACTCCTGGTTGCCTCGTGGATTCTCCATGCTTAGTGACCGATTGGTTTCTCAAAACGGTATTTTAATCATGGGTGTGGCTGCGTATGTAGTTATCTGGTTTTCAAAAGCTTCGGTTGGTCTCTTGGTGGTGCTTTATAGTATCAACGTGTTTATTACTTTCTCGTTATCACAGTTTGGTATGGTAAAACACTGGTTCCAAGTACGTAAAGAAGATAAAAAATGGTTGGGCAAATTGCTAATCAATGGTACTGGTTTTCTATTGACTACCTTTATCTTATTCACAGTGATAGTGATTAAATTTGACGAAGGAGGTTGGATTACTATCATCATTACAGGTGCCTTGGTTGGGATGTCAATATTTATCAAGCGTCATTACAATCACATTGGTAAAGAAATAGGTAAGATTCAAAAAGTGATGAATGCCAAAATGCCTGAAACCATTGCGGAACTTAACACCATGACCCGCAAAACAGAGAACACTGAAATAGATTATAACGATATGACAGCTGTAATCTTGGTTAATGGTTACACGGGTATAGGTCTATATTCATTGTTCAAAATTCTGAGCAAGTTCAAAGATGTGTATAAAAACTTTGTATTTATTCAAGTAGGGATTGTGGATGCAGACAGTTTCCATCAGGACGCAGTGATTGAGACCATCACAGAGAAAATTCAATTAGATTTAAGCAAATACATCTACCTCATCAAACAGCTTGGATATAATGCCGAATCGCGTTATAGTATAGGTACGGACGTGGCTGAAGAAGTGATTAAATTAGTGCCAGAGATTGTAGAAAAATACCAAAACACAACCTTTATTGGAGGTCAGTTGGTGTTTAGTGGCACCTATCGTGCCTCCAGGTTATTGCACAACTATACCATTTTCTCTATTCAACGTCGTCTTTACCAAATGGGCTTAACAACTGTAATTATACCTATTTCGTTGAGAAAAGCTTTGCAGGTAAATAATTACAAATAAATTTGTACGCAATACTCATATCCTCACACCCCCTCTTTCTGAGGGGCTTGTGGAGGCTTAATTTTTCATTAGATGAAACGAGCACGACAAATAAACTTTGACACACAAGAAGATTTGTATGTGCGAGTTCTCCCGTCAAGTCGGGACAAGCTATCTGACAACTAAAAAACTATTATAAACAGATGAAACCAAGACTTAATAAGCAGCATCTATCAGTGCAGTTTTTAATTAGCAATGTGGCAATAATCACAGTAGCCACCCTCTGCTACTTGTGCGTTGATTTGATTGGTTATCGAAGCGTAGCACTTCTGCTTTTAGCTACAGTGTCTATCTTGTCAATTTACCTAACGCTTTATCCAGTGTTGGTTGCAGCTACGATGAGTGCACTTGTATGGGATTATTTTTTCATCCCGCCTCATTTTACTTTTCATATAGACAGCTCGGATGATGCGCTGATGCTTATGATGTACTTCCTCATAGCGCTGATTAACGGGGTGTTAACCTCTAAAGTGAGAGAGCTTGAAAATCTTCAATTGCAAAAAGATGAAAGACAACATACTTTGAAATTGTATAAAACACTGTTTGATTCTATTTCGCATGAGTTACGCACTCCTATAGCTACTATTGTATGTGCTTCCGATAATCTTTTGGTGAAGGATTCGAAAGTAACAGAAGAAAACAAAACCGAACTGATAGCTGAAATTTCCATAGCCGCCTTTCGTCTAAATCGTCTGATTGATAATCTATTAAATATGCAGCGCTTGGAGTCTGGTACTCTTCAGATAAAACCAGACTGGTGTGAAATCAATGAGCTGATTAATAGTCCACTAAACCGACTAAAGAAGGAGCTTTCGTCACATCAAGTATTGGTAGAAATTCAGGATAATTTCCCCATCATCAAGCTGGATTTTGGATTGATAGAGCAAGCTCTTTTTAATCTGCTTCACAATGAAACACTGTACACGTCCGCAGATTCAATGATTACAATTACATCGAGTTATATGGATGGTTATTTGATGATTACTATTACTGATAATGGAAAGGGCTTTTCCAATGAAGACCTTGGCAGATTGTTTACCAAGTTCTACCGTTCATCTCATCAAACCACAGGAGGGACAGGGCTAGGACTGTCCATCGTCAAAGGGTTTGTGGAAGCCCATCATGGTGAGGTTTCTGCCGAAAACATGATTCCAAGTGGTGCTAAGTTTACTATCAAAATACCAACAGAGGCTTTTGAACTGAATGACTATTTGGACTTCTCGGATATGACAGTTACACAAAACTCGAAGCATGAGACTTTATCGGATATTTATACGCCAAAAACAAGGATTGATGATTCTAGCATCAATGGAATAGGTTAATATTGAAATTTAAAGAGTAAAGATATGAATTCCAAAATGAATATTTTGATCATAGACGATGAAGCGCAAATTCGTAAGTTGCTTGAAATCACCCTTGATAGCAATAACTTTAATACGATGCTTGCCACCACTGCCAAGGAAGGTATAAACATGGCTGTGGTACATCCACCTGATTTAATCATCCTAGATCTTGGACTCCCAGATGAGGATGGGCAGCAAGTGCTTGTCAAATTACGGGAGTGGTACTTGGGTGCTATTATCATTTTGTCGGTAAGAAGTTCGGAGGAAGATATTGTGCAAGCGTTGGACAATG
>CANIXM010000094.1 GCA_947471245.1 Paludibacteraceae bacterium
CCTGCCAAATAGGTGGACAGCTCACTAGAAAGCATCTTGGCATTACTGCCAGTGATAAAAATATCGCAGGTGGACTTGGCTTGCAAGCTGCGCAACACGTGCTCAAAACCCTGCACATCCTGCACTTCATCTATAAATAAGTAGTTAGCCTTGGTGTCGTCAAACATGCCATCGAGGTATGCAAACAAATCAGCGTCGGTACGAAGGTGCCGAAACTCCTCGAACTCCAAATTGATAAAAACCACATTAGCCTGAGGATTGTCATTCAAAATCTGGTCTTTCAGTTGCCTTAAGATAAAACTTTTGCCCACACGACGCTGTCCTGTAAGTACTTTGATAATATCCTTACCGATAAAAGGTCTTATCCTGTCGGTGTATATGGCTCTATTTATCAACTCCATTTTATGAATCATATTTAATAAACGATGCAAATATAATACATTTATTAATCATACTTCATAAAATTGAAATTATTTGTAATTTTATTAATCATACTTAATAAAAATACATTTCATCTGTTTATAATTGTTTTTTAGTTGTCAGATGGAACTCGCACATAAACATCTCCTTGTGTGTCAAAGTTAATTTGTCGTGCTCGTTTCATCTCATATTCATCAAATTTTCGGGGTAGTTAGCGGATACTTTTCGCTTCTTCCCACAGCACATCCATTTCGGCAAGCGACATATCTTTGAGGTGTTTGCCCTGTGTGATGGTTTTGGATTCGAGGTAGTTGAAGCGCTGGATAAATTTTTGGTTGGTGCGCTCCAACGCATTTTCGGGGTTGATGTCGTAGAGGCGTGCGGCATTGACAAGGCTAAAAAACAGGTCGCCAAATTCGGCTTCCATCTTGTCTATGTCCATGGCGGCTATTTCCACTTTCAGCTCATGGATTTCTTCTTGCACTTTTTCCCATACTTGCTCGCGTTGGTCCCAGTCGAAGCCCACACTACGGGCTTTGTCTTGAATGCGATGCGCTTTGATGAGTGCGGGTAGCGAACGTGGCACGCCAGAAAGTACGGATTTGTTTCCTCCTTTTTCTTTCAGTTTGAGCTGTTCCCAGTTTTGCATCACGGCTTCGCTGTTTTCGGCTTGCGTATCGGCAAAAATATGCGGATGACGGTAAATTAATTTTTCGCACAAACCCTTGCACACGTCGTAGATGTCAAAGTCATTTGTCTCACTGCCTATTTCGGAGTAAAACACGATGTGAAGCAATACGTCGCCCAACTCCTTACGAATTTCGGTTTTGTCTTCCTTCATGATGGCATCTGCCAGTTCGTATGTCTCTTCGATGGTGAGCGTCCGCAGACTTTCGAAAGTTTGTTCTTTGTCCCACGGGCATTTGGCACGCAGTTCGGACATGATAGCGAGCAGTCGCTCAAATTGTTGCAGTTTTTCGGGGGTAGTATGCATGGGTTAGATTAAAAGTAGCCCCCTAAATCTCCGCCAGCTGACGGAGACTTTTTGAGGGGTGCAAAGTTAATGGACTTAGTGAACATTTAACGCAATATGTTTAATTACAAAAGATTCTATTTTTCAAACCGCAACTTTAAAACAGCTTAACTAATTGAATGTATTGTACTAAAAACAAAGGTACAGGAAATGAATGTATCGGAGAAGGAAATGGGTGGGAAAATGGGGTTGGTTTGATTGGATTATAAGGTTAATTAGTTCATTGCGTACATTGCGTACAATACCAATCTTTCATTCATACCTGAATAATATTAATTTAATCAAACAATATTCAATTATAATTGAAATGTTTTATATATTTGCATAAAGTTTAAAACATAAATTAAATGAAAGAGTACATCGAAAGACCACTTTATATAGACAGGATAAAACCATTTATTGGTAAATCATTGATAAAGGTATTGGTAGGACAGCGGAGAGTTGGGAAAAGCTATCTGTTAATGCAATTAAGAGACCTCATTCAACAACAGAATCCTGATACTGAAATTATCTATATCAATAAAGAACAACATGAGTTCTCACAAATAAAGAATTCAGATGACCTATTTCTATTTTTTAAAGAAAATGTGAAAGGGAACGGCAAGGTAGCGCTCTTTATCGATGAAATACAAGATATTGAATCATTTGAAATTACATTAAGAGATCTTGCCACTAGAGGAAATTATGACATCTATTGCACAGGAAGCAATGCTAATTTACTTTCCAGCGAACTCTCTACTTTTTTAAGTGGTAGATATATTGAAATAAAAGTATTTGGCCTAAGCTATACAGAGTTTTTAGTATTTTACAATTTAGTAGATACAATAGCTACATTTCAAAACTATCTTAAATTTGGAGGCCTACCCTACCTTATAAATTTGGATACTGATATGGAAATTGTATTTGAGTATTTAACAAGTATATATAATAGCATATTACTCAAAGATGTAGTTAGTAGATTTAATGTTAGAAATGTGAAGTTCTTACAAAATTTGGTTTCACTTCTGGCTGACAATATTGGAAGTATCGTTTCATCTAAGAAAATCAGTGACTACCTAAAGTCTCAAAAAGTGAATATTTCAACGCAAGTTGTAATAGACTATCTTGGACATCTTGAAGCATCATTATTACTTTTCAAAGTAAAACGGACAGGAATTGAAGGTAAAAAAGTATTTGAAATAGGTGAAAAATATTTCTTTGAAGATATTGGAATTCGAAATGCAATTGTTGGGTTTAAAACAAGTGACATACATAAAATTTTGGAAAATGTTGTTTATCTGCACTTACGCATGGCTGGCTATTCGGTGACAGTTGGCCAAGAGGGAAATAAAGAAATTGACTTTATTGCACAAAAGTCTGGAGAAAAGATTTATGTTCAAGTTGCATACCTGCTAGCTAACGAGGGAACTATAAATCGAGAATATGGAAATTTACTTGAAATTTCAGATAACTATCCAAAATATGTTGTGACAATGGATGATATATCTGAAATATCTACATACAAGGGAATTAGTCGAATGCATGTCAAAGACTTTTGTTTAAAAATGGTATAACACATGACCTAATTGCCCTTGAGCAAACGTACAAACAGCCCAGCCATTACGTACTAACGGAGGGCACCGCTGTCACCAACATGCTTCATTCGCTAGCCGTATCAAATTAAAACTCACCCTCCCACCCCAACACCATACTATCAATCAACACATTACCATCCTACCAAAAATATTTTCCAAAATATTTAACATTTTGTTTGGTAAACTAAATATTTCAAAATATATTTGCAGTGTATTAGGACATTAATACACCAAAACAATCTATTGAAATTCCACAAATAAAATAAAACACCACCATCTCCACAAATGAGATACAAAAAATCGATTATTCAGATGAAACGAGCACGACAAATTAACTTTGACACACAAGGAGATGTTTATGTGCGAGTTCCATCTGACAACTAAAAAACAATTATAAACAGATGAAAACAAAAATGCTATTTTTCGCTATTATCATTTCTATCACGCAACTGATGGCTGTAGAAAAAACGAGTAATTATCAAATCGTTGGTCAAGTCACAGATAGCGGAACTGGCAAACCCATTCCCTTCTCCACCATCACCATTGTGAATGATAGTACAAAGTTGATCACTAAACAATGTGCTGATGGAGATGGAAAATTCCAATTATCAACAAAAGTAAATCAAAAATACACACTGACATTCAGCTCGGTAGGATACCAAGAAGCAAACATTAAGACTGATGCAAACGCACCTATCACCAACATTGGTGACATCAAGTTGAAAGATGGTGTAACGCTCAAAGAGGTTGGCGTCGTAGCACAAAAACCATTGATAAAAGTGGATGCGGATAAAATCACTTACAGCACAGAGGCAGATCCAGATGCCAAAACCAGCACTGCACTAGAAATGATGAGAAAAGTGCCCATGCTAAGCGTGGATGCTGAAGATAATGTACTACTCAAAGGACAAAAAAACTATAAAGTCCTGGTAAACGGCAAAAGCTCCTCATTGATGGATAAAAATTTCAAGGAAGTTATTAAAAGCATGCCTGCCAATTCCATCAAAGAAATTGTGGTAATTACCAATCCGTCTTTCAAATACGATGCTGAGGGAGTGGGTGGAATCATCAACATCATCACCAATAAAAAAATTGCCAATGGATACAATGGTAGTGTGAGCGGAGGTTTTGATTCTTTTGGTAGCACAAACGAAAGCATTCTATTGAGCTCAAAAATCAATAAATTTGGATTCTCAGTGAATGGAATGGGTAGTCAAATTCAAAACCCTAATACTTCCAACAAATCTAACCGTGAGAATTATTTGTCAGACATCAACCATTTTACCGATGTGACTAGAAGTTATATATCAAATAGAACATTTCAAAACTACAACGGAGAAGCAAGTTATGAGATTGACTCACTTAACCTGGTGACGATGAAGATAAATGGATATGCAGGAAATGAAAAATTCGATAAAAATAGCAAAAATGAAATAACTAACATAAATAAGGAATTAATCAGCAAATTTGGACTTGACATTAATGGTAGTTATGGATTTGCAAGTTTTTCTGGAAATATTGACTATCAAAAAACATTCAAAAAGCCCGAAAAAACCTTTACTGTGTCATACCAACTTGACAATAATCCATCTAAAATGAACTACAATAATTACTCAAAAGATACCATTAATTACCCATTGTTTAATCAACTCACAAAAATTCAGCAGTTTACGCGTGAACAAACTGTTCAAATTGATTACTGCGATCCATTGACCGAGAATCACCAAATAGAGTGCGGGACAAAAGGAATTTATAGACAAAACAACAGTAATTCGGAGTTGTCATCTCTCGATCCAACGACCAATAACTTCAAAAAAGACTCAATCAACAGCAATCAGTTGACTTATAATCAATACATTGCGTGTGCCTATGCTGGATATGGATTTAAAACGAAGCAATTCAATTTAAAATCGGGAGCTAGAGCCGAAATGACATGGAATGAAGCAGTAATAGAATCTTTAACGGTTACAGGTTTCACAAATACGCAAAAAAACATCATTCCTTATGTTACATTTTCATACCAACTAAACCCATCCAATAACATAAAGCTTTCCTATACACAGCGATTAAACAGGCCAACAATTTGGTATTTAAACCCCTTTAAAAACAACATTAATAGGCTAGATATCGGTTATGGTAATCCAGAACTAAAAGCAGAAATTGCTCATTCCGTGGAGTTAGCTTACAATCTTTTTACGTCTGTATTTATGCTAGGTGTTAATGCATCAGGTTCATTCACCAACAATTCAATAGAAAGAATTTCAAAAATCGACTCAACGAACGTACGATATACAACCTACGGCAATATAGGAAGGAAGAGTGTTGTAGGAGTGAACACATACATCTCATACAGGCCAAGCCCCAAATTCAATCTTGGATTTAATGGTGGACTATATTATACCGATATGCAAGCATTCAATGGATTAGCTACAATAAGTAATCATGGAGCAACGTATGACGCTTCCTTGAACACCAGAGTAGAACTTTGGAAAAATGCAGCAATGACAGTGAATGGAGGCATCTATTCTCCGCAAATATTCTTACAGGGACAAACCTCACTTTTCAGCTACCACTCTGTAGGACTGACGCAGCAATTGTTAAATAAAAAACTTTCGTTGAGTTTATCCATCAATAATCCATTCATGAAAGAGCTATATTTCAGTACAGATTTTAAAACAAGCGATTTTAAGATGAATGACACCTGGATAATACCTGTTAGATCTTTCCGATTTAACATCAGCTATAACTTTGGCGAAACGTTAAATGCAGTCAAAAAAGCAAACAGAGGAATTCAAAACGACGATGTAAAAGCCAAACCTGAAGGAGGTGCTGGTAAATAAAACAAATAATTTCCAATTAAATACCTCCCCAAAAAATAAATTAAGTAGTTGATATTAATTATTGTCACATTTGTTAAAACCATTTAAAGTTATCTGTTTTGTCACTATTGACCTCTATCCCTAACCCTTTCTCCCGAGGAGAAAGGGTACATGGCAGCTCATTTTACGAGAGTCGAGTAAATTTCTCACTCGGCAAAGTCCCTCTCCTCGGGAGAGGGATTTAGGGAGAGGTCAACTTTATAAAACCTAACAATAATTATTTTAAATTACTTAGAATACACAAGAGCATGAGTATTTTCAACAAACTTTGTCTCTGATAGTCCCCGCAGTTTATCCCGTCATAAACGGGAGGGGATTTAGGGGGCTAAATTAAAACATATAACACATTACAACTATGATCACTACCAAAAACCTAGATTTCTCTTACTCAAAAAAAGCTAATTTAATTAGCAGTCTGAATCTTGAAGTGTCCGCAGGCAGAATACACGGACTACTTGGCAAAAACGGTGAAGGGAAAAGTACCTTGCTTAAACTCTTTACGGGCATCCTCTTCCCCACTCACGGTGAAATCCAAACAATGGGCTTCAACCCACGTGACCGTAAACCCGAAATGCTGGCCGATGTGTATTTCCTACCCGAGGAACTTCCCACAGTGAACCTGAGCGTGCAGAAATTTGAGAAAATATACGCACCGTTTTATCCTCATTTCAGTGCCGAACTTTTCAACCAATGCCTGAAAGACTTCGAAGTAGAAGACAAAAAGAAGGTGATAGAAAAACACTCACTGGGCGAAAAACGCAAAATTTTACTTGCATTTGCCATTGCTACTAACACCAAGTTGCTACTGCTGGACGAGCCTACCAACGGACTGGACATTCCATCCAAAGCGCAATTTCGTAAAATCATAGCTTCTACCATAGACGAAACCAAATGCCTGATTATCTCCACGCATCAGGTGAAAGACTTGGACAGTCTGATAGACAGCATCATCATAATGAAAGATCACCAAATCAAATTCCACCAAAACCTGGAAAACATCACCGAAAAGCTGCAATTCAAATTCGAATCAAACACTGCAAAAACCAATTCGGTGCTTTACTCCGAAGAAACACCCCGTGGCAAATACATCATCTGCCCAAACGAGACTGGCGAAGAAAGCAAATTAGATATCGAAATGTTATTCAATGGCATCCATGCTAATGAGAGTGAGTTTA
>CANIXM010000095.1 GCA_947471245.1 Paludibacteraceae bacterium
CGATATCCGCATTGAAGATGATGCTCGTATTTCTGATTTGTATTTTCGGAAACGTAATTACTTTACCGAAAACGAGATATTCCCACATTTAAAAATAGAAGATTTAGACGATAATCTTTTTGATAAAGCTAGAACTATCATTCGTTCTGTTGACACCTCTCACCCTTGGATTTCTGCAAGCAATATGACTATTCTTCGTGACAGTACATTATATCGTAAAGACATGCGTACTGGGGTAGAGGGGTTAACATTGGCTGCGGCACTTATATTCGGAAAAGATGAAACTATTCGTAATCTTCTTCCTGCATACAAGTTTGATATTATGGTGCGTGTCCAGGACACTGATCGTTGGGACGACAAAGTATCACTGCGTACCAATCTGATAGATACTTATTTGCAGACAATGGATTTTATAAAAAAATCACATGCCCTACCTGAAAAATTTTACCTCGAAGGAGATCAACGAAAGGACTTACGCGAATTGATTTTTAGAGAAATAGTCGCAAACGTTATTGTTCACCGTGAATATACCAGTGCTTTCAGTACTGAGATTGTGATTTATAACAATCGTATAGAAATAAGCAATCCAAATAAACCATTGTTTCGTGGGATTATGGCGTTAGATACATTCAGCCCTTTTGCTAAAAACCCAAATATCAGACGATTTTTCTCTGAATTTCGATGGACTGATGAAATTGGGTCTGGAATAAAGAATGTTTACAAATATCTAAATCTGTATGTAACCGGAAGTAAACCATTGTTTATTGAAGATGATAAATTTAAGACCATTATTCCGTTGGCTGCTTCGGTGTTAGGTAAAGATAAAGCAACCATTTTATTGGAATTTGTCGGATTAGACAAACTTAAACTTACGGAAGAAAATATCACTTCTATAGAAGCGTTGGAATTGACACCTGAACTAACTGAAATTTCCGACTTAAATGAGTTCTTTTTCAAAAAAGGAGCAAGTTGGATTGAAAAAGGGAGTAAGCACAAAAATCTCAGATTCAAGAATATCAACAATTTACCATTCGACAACTTTACAAAGAGAGTAAGCTGGATTGAAAAAGGGAGTAAGCTAATGGACAAAAGATCCATTACTCTTTTAAAGATTTTACTGCTCTGTTCAACTCCACAAAAAATAGAAAATCTACTCTCGGCTTTGGAATTTAATAGTAGAGACAGATTCCGTGAACTTTATCTGACTCCTTTGCGTAATGACGGCTTTATTGAATATACCATAAAAGAAAAACCAAATTCTCCGGATCAACACTATGCTACTACAGAAAAAGGGAAACGATTTTTAGGTGGCTTTGAAATATAAAATACTGAAACGTTCAAGTGATGTTGGTGCAGGTACTACATATCATTTGATTGGCTCATAATTGGCTCATAGACTTTGAATCATAAACAATAGAAATGTTCCATTTCCCTTAGACAGGGAAATAGAACATTTTCAATTTAAACGGAAAAGGTATTTAATGAGATCCTGCTCACGCAGGTTTAAACCGAATAGGTAAAGCGGTCTTCGTCATTCCGCCACTTTGTTCACAAAAACATAGCCCCAAGGGTAAACAAGCAGCCTGAAAAAAATCTCCAGACCTCGCTACGCTTCAGCTAGTATTTTTTCGTCTGCCCTTGTGGCTACCGCTTCCACACTCACTCCTGCGCTCCGGTAGGTGCTCGTCATGGCGTGTTAGCTTGTTTTGCTCACCACGTTCTGTCATTCCTCAGTCATGGTTGCACCTGCCCCCTAAAACCCCATTAAGGTATTCGCTTACGCTCATAATATTTTTTGGTAGGGGTCAGCCACCATTTAGAGTTTTGCTCGCCTGCGGTCGCTCATGCTGTTACAGTTTGTCACATTTTTTGCAGCTCACTTTTCATGTTGGCTAATTGCCGTGTTCGTTCAGTCTTTTCGTTCATTTAATTCTCTACACTCCCTCACTCACACCGCAACGCCAACCCCACGCAAGAGCTGTCATTCATTCGCTCATTCCGTTCCATTCCGCTACTTTCACTTTCAGGGGTCTATGTCTTTCCCCACGCTAATTTCCTTGTGGTTGCAGCATTGTTCCGTTTCACTCCACAAAGCTTCACCACCGCACACATAAACCCCTTATCGTTCATTCGCTTCAATCCACTACATTCACTCATTACTTCCAGCCCTTGCCTTTTCCAACGCTAACGTTCGAGCAAAAAAATGCGCCAAACTGGCTGCCGGCAGCACCCAGCCACCGCGCTCCGCGCTTCCTGTGTCTGGGGCATTCGCTCCACTCGCAGCGGCTCGCACACAACGCACAGGCTTAATACTTCGTTCCGTTTCTCTACTCTCGCATTTAAGCCTTGCTATCAACGCTGGCTCAAGGCTGTTTTTACCAAGAAATTCGGTTTAAACCTGCTTCTCCCACGCCAACCCCCGACCACCCACCCCTAATATTTTTTGCAGTTTGAGTTTTTAAGCCCTTCGGGCAGAATATAACACAACTCAATATAATGTAATTCAAAGCAGTAATATGAGATTTTGCAGGTAGTATAAATTCAATACAGTATAAAACAATACAGTAAGAAAGCATAATACGTTTTCCGCCAAAAAAAAATGAATATACAAAGATAGCCGTTTCGCTTACCGTCAGTAAAGGTCAAGCCCTACGGGTTTTTGTCACAATCTCCACACCTCGTTTCACTTCGGGTAGTATTCTGACAAAAAACCTTGACAGCCGCCGCTTCTCTGGCTGTTTGAGGAGTATATCCTTTTTTTTCTTCTTTTCTTTTTTCTTTCTCTTTTCTGGGGGTAAAAATTATTTGCAGGGGCAGTAGCTCTTGTATTCACCCTTTAATCGTTTGGCTTATGTGTACCTTTATTTTGAAGTCTTACAATCAGAAATTAGAGAATGACAAACCTCATTTCTATATCCTAAACAAAGGAAATAACAGCGGAAAACCGCTTGTTTCACCCTGTGCGAATTGCTTTGTAATTCAATTCTCAAACAACGAAGACAAAGAACAGGTTTACTGGCTGTTGTACAGCCTTTGGCAGTCTAAAGCCTTTTATCCATTTTTGCGGGGATCAGTCATTCCGTTTATTGTGATTCGGGATGTAAAAGAACGCCTTTCTGATGGGTTGGAAAAAGTGGAAGCAAATCCAATTCAATTCGAAAAAGCCGTAGTAGCTCTTCGTAGTTTGGAAGATATGGAAAATAAATTCAGAAAAAATCTAAAACTTGTCCAGGATGCAAAGCGTATGCTTTTTTACAAGTATTTGTAATGTATGGGCATAAAAAAAGCCTCCCCGCCGGGAGGCTGAACTACTGAAAAGGTTACCACACCATAAAACAGTAGATATATATTTTTCTTTTCAATGAGTTGTTACAAGCCCCCTTTAGGGGGTTGGGGGTCGTCTTTTACCTTTAATAAGGCTTTTCAATACTAGCGAAACTCCAAAGCTTACAACAGCACCAACGACGGCCAGAATCACCGTTCTTACTAAATCTTCAACAAACACATTGCTGAAGATAGAAAGAAACATGCCTCCGCAAGTTCCAGCATATACCTGCCCGTCGTGGTTTGTTTCAGGAAGTTCCATTACTGAACGTCTTTAGTGTTCGTATCTACAGCTGTTTGACTGACTGCCGTCATTACTCCACCAGCCAACGCAATGTAGCCGGCAATACTTACCAGTGCAGCTGGTACAGCAACTGGAGCCGCTAAAATAGCCCCACCAACAGCCGCCAAAGCTAATCCGATTGTCCGCAACGTTTTAAAAAACGTAGGAGTCGGAGCTTTGACACGTTCCACAACACTCATGCTGTTCGGATCGGTTGCGGTTGCATTCTTATCTGTATTCATAAACAATGGTTTTATGATTATTCAATACCAACAATAGCCAACACGTTATACGAGTTGTTATTCAAAGAATAATCTGCATTGTTCACTGATTGAACAAAGTCAATCGACAACAGATAAAAATGAGTTCCTTCAACTGCCGGAACAGTTGCCGGTTTCAGAGAAACAGCCTGTTCAGCTGCATTCGTTGCAATGCGTACAGGTGCCGATACGGTCATTTCTGACTCACCAGTCAGGAAATTGATACTTGCAAACCCACTTTTCAAAACAACATGCGATGCACCACTTGGTAAACTAATGTCATTTTGTGGATTTAAAGCTGCAATTTTGATTTCACCTGTTGCTGCATCCACCGAAAAAGGTGTATACAACACAGCTCCCAAAACTGCATTTTCATTGAAGTTAAACCCATTCAAAAGCGCTTTGGCTTCATCTTTGGCCATACCTTCACCAACATGTCGCTCGCCCCTGGCGTTCGCTTCATCCATGTTCTTAATTTGCGCCATGACTTGAGTCAAACGGGCTGTTACACGTCCATCAGATGCATCCTTACCCAACACACGAACGGCATCGCGCAATAGTTTTCCTGCAGAAGCTGCGTTGGAAAACTCAGCGCCGTTTTCACGTGTACGGGCAAATCCCGGATCATTGGCAATTCGGGAAGCATCCACTCCGCCCTTTTCCCGGGCCAGATAACCATCTTTCGATTTGTAGAAGGTAATTCCACCGATGGTTCCTTTTAGTTTCAAAATACTTTTTTGTTGTGCCATAATTCAAAAATTTAAAATTATCGCAACAAATGTATAGCACGAAGCTACTATCTGGAATCTGTGTACTTCCATTAATAGTCAATTCAGCCATTTTTTCCGACAACGGCAGAAATATCAAATAAATAATTGTAAATTTGCCACATTAAGAGCCGTCTGATGGAAGCAAAACGAATTTGCATATATCCCAAGGATGTACAACGAATAACCGGCAAGAGCGAACGTTATGGAAGAACTCTGCTAACGCAGATTAAGCAGCACTATCAAAAAGAAGATCATCAGCTCGTCAGCATTGATGAGTTCTGCCAATACACAGGACTAAAAGCCGAACAAGTACATCCTCTCATTTTCGGATAACTAATAAATAAAGCATATCAAAAGTTAGTTATCTCCCTAAATAATATACTCAAACTACACTAAAAAACAGTCTTCTTTTATTGGAATTCGGACTAAAATCCTTATCTTTGATACATAAAAATTCCACATTTTTAGTCCATTTTTTCGAGGTGGAAAGCTAGGTGGACATTCAGATTTAACAGGTGTAACGCACTGAAATTCAAAACACAAACGAGAGAATACAAGTTCCTTCCTCTCCGCATATTGAATATCAAAAAAATATAAAAGCTCGTAAAATCAATGATTTACGAGCTTTTATATTTTTACATACAACAATTATCCTATTTTCACATCCTCATTCTACACCGAGCAGCCTTCCTGTTTGTTCATCAATAATAACTTTAGCTTGAGGCTTTTCGTATAGGCGGTCTGAAATTGGAATAGTTTTTCCAAACTGTGGGATTAAATACTGTGCAGTAAAAAGGGTTTTGACACCATCACTGATATTGACTTGTGTAGGCATTGGAATGATGTAAAACAGACCTTCTTTATCCGTTTTGACTTTAGGGTCTGTGTTGATATTCGGGATGGCACCTGCTACAAAACTGATATAGTAGGGTGCTCCGCTCAAGTCATCGTTAGGCACGATGCCCGTGATGGATGAGAGGCGGAATAGAATTTGATTGTTGGCTGGTGCCTGTGGTGATACCACAATGTTATGAGTGAATACCTCACTGGTAGTTTTACCAGTAAACAGCTCTGTCAGTTCGGCTTCCATTTTGTCCATGCCTTGTACCATTGATGTAAGTGATGATCCATCAGTAGGAAGGTGATCTACGTCGCCAGTAATAATGTTTAACCTACGTTCACGAATGCGGTAAATCTGTTTGGCAGCTCCTTCGGCAAGTTTGGCTTCAGAACCAGCCAACATAAACTCTTCGCTCAGAGGCAGAAGACTACCCATTTTATTTTCTGCATTCGAAAAGTTCACAGACTGCGTGTTGCCAGCCTCATGAGAAGCTACAGGAGCATTGATGCCTGTGAGAATACCTTGTTGGTTCACATTCAATTTAATGGTATAATTGCCTTTACTAACCACAAAGTTAAAAGTCCGCTTTAAATCTGGCGAGGTACGTGTTTTAACAGATATCCCTTTCAGTTTGTAAGTTGTCTTTTCCTTGGTAAGCACATCTGAACTTGCCAAATATCTTTCGGAATACTTATAAAACACCCCTGGCTTTTGGGTTATTTTTTCTGTTTGGACTTCTATCACAAATTCCGTTTTGGGCAGTGAATAAACCAAGGTGGTTTTATCTTGTGCCAATGAATATTGACCAATCGCTAACATCAAAGCGATCATTGGAAGATATATTACACAATACAATTTGTTCATACGTATGGATTTTAAGTGATATGTAAGTATGCTAACGTGATGAAATATAATGGGTCAAAACAATTTTACTTCTTTTTAACTGCTTTTGTTTTAGCAGGTGCTTTTGCTGCAGGTTTTGCAGGTTTTGTTGCTTTAGCTTTACTTCCAAACTTCTTTTTAGTCCCAGCATCTGGTTGTGCATGTATCAATTCCAAACACTTCTCTAAGGTCAATGTAGTAGGATCTGTTCCTTTCGGAATTTTATAGTTGATTTTATCGCGGGTAAAATAGGCACCAAATCGGCCATTTAAAACTTGTATTTCACCATCCTCACCCAAAATCTGTATCACTCTATTTTTCTCTTCCTCACGTTTTGCCTCTATAATTTCCACAGCTCTTTCGGCTGTCACGTCCATTGGGTCATCTGTTTTGGGGAGTGAATAGAACGTGGAGTCGTGACGAATGTATGGTCCAAATCGTCCAATGGCAACCGTCATTACTTTATCTTCGTATTCACCTAGCTGGCGAGGTAGTTTAAACAATTCCAGTGCTTCCTCATAAGTGATGCTTTCTATAGATTGTTCCTTGCGAAGTGATGCAAACACTGGTTTTTCCTCTTCATCAATTGTTCCGATTTGCGCTAGAGGCCCAAACTTACCCAGTTTGACAGAAAGTTGACGTCCTGAGACGGGGTCAGTACCGAGAATTCTTTCTCCAACTTGACGCTCC
>CANIXM010000096.1 GCA_947471245.1 Paludibacteraceae bacterium
ATTTCACCTAACTACTCTGGTCCAGTAGTGCATGTCAAAGACGCATCGGTCAACACCCACGTGGTGGCACAACTCATGGGTAAAAACACTTATGATGCTTATGTAAAAGACATAGCTACCGAATACGAAGCGCTACGTCAAAAGCAAACCAAGAAACCTGCTTTGATGAGCCTAGAAGAAGCCAAAGCTAATAAGCCAAAGTTGTTTTAGAAAATTAATTAACAATTTTCCACATCAGCTTGCTATTCATTCGAAATTGAATATATTTGCTTTTCAAATTTCAAATAAAACAACTATGAGAAAAACACTTTTATTAATTGCGGTATTTGTCTCGTCATTCGGTTTTGGTCAAAAATATGTGATAACCACCGATGGACTTAAAGACGCTGAAAATACGGACAGAACATTTTTAGTCGTGAAATTTCCTGGAAAAACGAATAAAGAGCTCTATGACAGGATGGTTAAATATGCAGAGAAAAACTTCAAAGCCCCTGTTACCGTGATTAAGGACCAGGTTGTCAATGAATCTGTCACGCTCAGCACCAATCTAGAAAGCTTTATCTTTATCAAATACATGGGTGCCAATACGTTCTACAACGTGAAATTCACCACTGAAATTTCCTTCAAAGAAGGAAGAATCAAGTACGAAGTGAAAGATTTTGAAGCAGGAAATGCTCGTTTAAAAATTCCATGGATTGCCACCAAAGAAAGCCAAGGCTATGGCTTCTATGACCAAACCAAGGTGCTGAAAATGGACTCCGAAAAGAAGAAAATTGAAGATTATTTCGAAAACCAAATTATCTCGCTGACTGAATTTCTCAACAAAAAAGAAATCCAACCCGATGCGTGGTAACACACCCAACTAGCACAAATTAAGCGAGGCTATATCAACTAAACAATTGATGTAGCCTCGCTTGCTTTTACAAAAAAAGTACAGCAATTAAATTCGCCTCTGGTATAATACCGTTTGCACAAACAATATAGTCCAATTTCAACTTCGTCTCATTGATACTATTTGTTTGAAGCAACGGCATTAACAACAGTAGACATAAAAATGACTTTGGGTCATTTTATATGTACAGTTGGTATAAAGCGTTAATATCTTATAAACTACACATAGGTTTAGGATAAAATATGATGAAATATTCAGTCGAAAAATCTATCTTTGTTGCGAGAAAGAGTGATTTAACTGGCGATGGGTCTTGATTTTTACATCAAAAAAACATTTTACCCATTGAAAGCACGCACTCAAAACCAAAAAAAACGAAAAACAAACATGAACTTTGAAGTGAAAAGAATAGCATTGACATTTAAAATTTGTATCATCACAGTCATCATCAGCAGCTTCAACACTGCTAGTGCACAACAGTTTGCCATTGAAACATCCTATAGCAACCCTGTCAGATTTGGAACTGGTGTCAGCAATACATTTTTACATCAAAACAAAGTAGGTTTGGCTTTCAACGTCCCATTTTCGAGCAATTTTAGCCTTCTAACTGGTGCTTACTACTCGTTGGCTTACGGCGACAAGATGCAATTATTTCCTGATGACGACTATGTGTCAACTCACACTTACGCACAATATGCTGATGTTCCTTTAAAGCTCATGTTTAGTTTGCCAGTGTCCAACACTTTTAAATTCATCGCTTATGGTGGTCCAAACATGAATTTCGGAATTTCACAAAAACAGTTTGTACTATCCACCTTGGGCACTCAAAGTTCCATGATAAACGATGTGTATGCAGCCAAGTTACTAAGCAGGTGGAATGTTCAAATAGAAGTAGGTGGTGGTTTTCAATGGAAAAAATTCATCGTAAAAGGTGGTTATAACCTTGGACTTAACAACCTGGATTTAACCAAAACATATACTATCTATCAAAGTGGATGGTATGCCACATTGGGTTACGAACTGGAAAATCTAAAGCCTAAAGAAAAACTAAAAACCATAGACGCAGAATAATCAGCAAAGACACAAGACAAAAAAAGCCGCTATGCGAATTTTGACTTAAGTGACCGCTAGCTGATCTCTGAGAGATACAACAAAAAAATAAGCATTAAAAATCTAGCATTGTCAACTCACCTTTTATCAATAAACTTTAAATGCTGGGACATTGTTAAATCACTTGAACAACAAATTCAAATTATTAATTTCAATCGCTTAACATGGAACTATATTCACTTTTCACCAAACACCCTCTGATTTGTACAGACAGCAGAGTCTGTCTGTCTGGTTCGTTGTTCTTTGCTTTGAAAGGCGACAATTTTAACGCAAATGCATTTGCACTATCAGCATTAGACAAGGGATGTGCTTATGCTATTGTGGATGATGCGAAATACGCCATAGACGACAGATTCATTTTGGTGGACAACGTTCTAAAATGCCTTCAAGATCTGGCTGCACATCATCGGAATCAACTTGGAACTACAATTATCGGAATCACCGGCACCAATGGTAAAACGACCACCAAGGAGTTGATAGCTTCCGTATTGAAAGAAAAATACAACGTACTTTATACGCTTGGCAATTTAAACAATCATATTGGTGTACCATTGACCTTGCTCAAACTTAAACCCGAACATGATATTGCCGTGATTGAGATGGGTGCAAATCATCCTGGAGACATCGCCGAGTTAGCTAGTATTGCACAACCAAACTTTGGGATTATCACCAATGTAGGCAAAGCACACTTGGAAGGATTTGGCTCATTTGACGGTGTCAAACAAACGAAGTCAGAATTATACCAATACATTCTGGAGAAAGGAAAGCTGATTTTCATCAACAAAGCAAATAACGAACTGCTAGAAATGGCGCAGAAAATTGGGTTCAACTATCCCGAAAAAATGTGTTCATACAGTTTGGAATTTAATGACACAGAAGCCATGATGGCTGCACGAGTGACTTATTGCTCGCCATTCTTAGAAATGGAATGTCAAAACAAAAACGAAGAGTCATTTGAAATTAAAACCAAACTGATTGGGTCATATAATGCTGAAAATGTACTTGCAGCAGTCACTATTGGCAAGTATTTCGAATTGGATGAAATGCAGATTATCAATGGATTGGAAAACTACCTGCCACAAAACAATCGTTCACAATTGACATTAACTGACACCAATCACTTAGTGGTGGATGCCTACAATGCGAACCCTACGAGCATGAGCGCTGCTATTCTTAATTTTGCACATCTGAATTCAGAAAGGAAAAGTCTTATCATCGGTGACATGCTGGAGTTGGGGGAACAAAGCGCTATAGAACACCAAGCAATAGTAAACCTAGTGAATGACAATCAATTTGAAACGGTGATACTAGTAGGGGAAATGTTTTCAAAAACAAAAAATAACTATCTGAATTTCACCAATGTAATAGACGCCATCATCCATTTAAAACAGCATAAAATTGAAAACAATTATATTTTAATTAAAGGATCAAGGGGCATCAAACTGGAAAAAACAATTGAAGTCTTATAAGCAAGTTTAACACTGCTTCTTTACAAATAAAAAAGCATTTTAAATAAGCACTTTAAAATTATTAAGTTGTACTTTTATTCACTAACTTTTACATAATCAGACTTGTATCACACAACTAAATTCGTGTAAGTGCTTATATACAAAAAACTTTTTCCACGTTGAATAAAAATTCAAAAAAACTATTGAAACATGGACAGTCAAATTCCAAAAAAAAGAAGTAATGTCAACCTGATTATTATCATTGTATCTGTGATAATTATAGCTGGGCTGACAGCTGCATTGGTGTATTTGTTTAATGAAACCAAACAAAAAGATGCAGAAATGAATGAAGTGGTAGAACAAATGAATTTCGAAAAAGAGCAAGTCGAAAAAGAATACGCCGACTTGAATCAACAGTTCGAAGTGTCAAGTTCCAACATCCACAACGACTCGCTGGTACAATTGCTACAGGATCAAAAGCTTAAAGTTCAACAATTGCTTACTGAACTTCGAACAACCAAATCGACCAATGCAAAGAAAATAGCTCAACTAAAAAATGAATTGGCCACAGTACGCAAGGTGATGATTCAGTACGTGAATCAGATTGATTCATTAAACACCATCAATAAAGCGTTGACGACAGAAAATGTGGAAGTTCACAAAAAATACCGTGCAGCTTCCGAAACTGTGCAACAACTATCAAAAGAAAAGGAAAACTTGAATCAAGTAGTCAGCAGAGCTTCAATCTTGGAAGTTACCAGTTTCAGCATGACAGCCCTTAATAGCAACAACCGCAAGACAGGGTGGTTTTCGCAATCTGCCAATCTGCAATTCAACTTTACCATTGGCAAAAACGTAACCGCACAGCCAGGTGAAAAAATAGTGTACCTACGCATCACTCGCCCTGACAATGAAGTGCTAACCAAGAGTCCAAACAATGTTTTTAGTTTTGAAAACAAAAACATCACCTACTCTGCCATGAAAAAAATTGAATACACAGGTGAGACTTTTAAAGATGTAATCTATTGGAAAATAGGTGAAATACTCCCAAAAGGAAAATACAATGCTGATTTCTTTGTGGATGGTAGCCGAATTGGGAGCTTCACGTTCGTTTTTGAAAAATAATTCGGTGTTTACTTGTTTACTAAAATAAAACTGTTTTAGAAAAAAAAAACAAATGACATTTCAGTCGCGCAAATTTACCAAAGATGCTGATGCTATCGCTTTTGATTTAAAACATCGAAACACGATAAAATTCAACATCTCCAAATACGATGTAGCCGTAGGTAAAGGCATGGCTAGATATGAAAATGTAGAACTTGCCAAGACACAGGCAGCATCTATCAAACGTGATGTGCTGCAAAACTGGGGAGCATACTTGACACAATTTGAGGAACAGATAACTGGGCGAGGTGCCAAAGTTTTATGGGCAGAAGATACGGCAGAGGCTACAAAGTATCTGGAGGAGATACTCAGCGAGCGTAATGCAAAATTGCTGGTAAAGAGTAAGTCGATGACTACAGAGGAAATCGATCTTAATCACACAGCAGAGCAAATTGGGTGCGAATCAGTAGAAACAGATTTGGGCGAATTTATAGTGCAGGTTGCGGGCGAGCGGCCTTATCATATTGTCACACCAGCCATGCACAAGTCAAAAGAGGACATTGCCAAACTATTCAACGAAAAGTTCGATACACCTTTAGATAGTACTCCCGAGGAAATGACAGAATATGTCAGGCAAATGCTTCGCAAAAAATACATGCAGGCCGATGTAGGTGTGACTGGTGCCAATTTCCTGATTGCAGATATAGGTGGTATTTCAGTTACCGAAAATGAAGGCAATGCACTGATGTCAACAGCATTTCCGAAAACACACATCGTCATTGCTGGCATAGAAAAGATTATACCTAAGCTCAGTGATTTGGGATTGTTCTACCCACTGCTGGCGGCGCACGGCACAGGACAGCAAATGACAGCCTACAACACCATTTTCACAGGGCCACGCCAGGCTGATGAAGTGGATGGCCCTGAGGAAATGATTGTCATTTTATTAGACAATGGAAGGACAACACTTTATGCCGATGATGAAGCCTATGAAGCATTGGCGTGCATCCGTTGTGGTGCTTGCTTAAACGCTTGCCCTGTGTATAAAACCATAGGTGGTTACACCTACGACACAACTTACAGTGGCCCTATCGGTTCTGTATTAACACCTTTTTTCAGAGGCTTTAAAGATTTCTCTCACTTGAGTTTTGCATCCACACTCTGCGGAAAATGTGTAGAAGTGTGCCCTGTGAAAATTCCGTTGACAGACATTTTATTGACTAACAGACGCAAGACCGTGGAGCAACAACTCCGACCAAAAGCAGAGGGTCTGATGATGAAAGGATTTGTGATGATGAGCTCCAGTAGGAAGGCATTTGATGCATTTCCAGTAAGTCTGAAAAACTTTGCCACTGCACCTTTCAATTATTTTGGCTGGGGTCCAAAAAGAGCCATGCCTAAGTTTGCTAACAAAACATTTGCTCAGTTATACACTGAATCAAAAACGAAATAAAAACTATTTACCTTTATGCAAAGATTATTTGCATTTATCAATCATTTTTCATCTCATGAGAATTTACATTAAACACAGCATTTCCATAACTTTTCTTTTGTTTGCATTACTATTTGCAGGTTGTACCGAAGACAAATACAAAGATTGGCAATTGCTCAACGAAAAATGGCTGGTCAACAATCTAAAAAATGACTCCATAAAGCAAACCTCCTCTGGACTGCAATATAAAGTGATCTATCAAGGTGACCCAAACATGAGAAAACCTAGTCCTTCTAGCCTTGTAGTGGTAGATTACAAAGGGGAATTGATAGACGGAACAGTATTTCAAGAAGCAAAAGCAGTTCAAATTGAACTTTCTAGCAATTCTCTAAGACAAGGATGGAAAGAGGGTTTACCACTTATGAACGGAGGAGGGACTTATGTGTTATATATACCTAGCGATTTGGCTTATGGAAAGGACGGAGCAAAGCCTGGCATTCCACCCTACTCTACTTTGAAATTTACAATTACTTTAATTGATTCTCAACATTAATTTCAATCCCCAACAATGAAAAAATATATTTTCATCATACTCACATTGATTTCCACATATTGTTACTCAGTAGAGTACACAGTGAAATCCATCCCCAATCCCACTAAAACCTACCCTTACGGATATGTGAGTAATCCTGACGGCATCCTCAAACCCGAGTCGGAAGAACAAATCAATGTCTTAATTGACTCATTAGAAAAGAAAACAACGAATGAAATAGCTGTGGTGGTGGTCAATTCCATTGGAGATAATGAAATTAGCAGTTTCGGTGATGAGCTTGCCACTGAGTGGAAAATAGGTAAAGCTAAACAAGACAATGGTGCGCTATTGCTGTTTGTGATGGATCAACGCAAAGTGACCATAAAAACGGGTTATGGCGTAGAAGGAGTATTGCCTGACGCCATCTGTAAACGCATTCAATACGAATCCATGATACCTGAATTCAAAGCAGGAAATTATGATGCAGGGATACTAGCAGGCGTTCAAAGCATGGTTCACTACATGCA
>CANIXM010000097.1 GCA_947471245.1 Paludibacteraceae bacterium
ACGAAGAAAACACCGAAGGCGACAACCCGCCCATAGGCATAGTGCTGGCAAAAGAAAAGGACGATTTGCTGGTACAATATGCCATGCACAACATTTCGTCGCAACTTTTTGTGAACAAATACCAACTCTATCTGCCCAACAAAGATGAAATCCGAAACTTAATAGTAACTCAACTGCAAGATGAGAATGAAGACTGATATAAAAAGAAGACTTTGAGGCAAATATGCAAGCATAATCAATTGATTTAAAATGAATTATGAAGTTAATTTCACAAACAAATAATGTTGATTTAAAAACGAACTTTCAACGTCACAAGTATTGATTGATGCCGAAAAAAGCGACTTGTGTGATGTATTGGAATACGTGTTTAACAGAGACATTAAACCGATGACACGAGAAGCCAGAGTTGCAGCTGCACAAGCAACAATTTTCGCTTTGCTCAACAACTAACATTGATTTTATTTTTAAAACGAATACAATTAATTATGTATTTCCAAAAATTTGAATAACTTTGTTAATTGTATATAAAAATCGAAGCAAATGAAACTCTTAAAAAACATACTTTTCTCCATGATTACCAGCATATCACTGATGTCAATTTTGGCCATCAGCATAGGATATGCTACATTTATCGAAAACAAACAAGGTACAGAATACGCCCACGAAGTAATTTACAATGCTACATGGTTTGAACTCTTACTACTATTTCTAGTGGTCAATTTTATTGGCAGTATGTTTATCAACAAACTAACTGACAAAAGAAAAATATGGATTAACCTGTTCCACAAAGGGTTTTTATTCATCATACTTGGTGCTGCCATTACCAGATACGCTGGCTACGAAGGGATAATGCATATCCGTAATGGTGAGGCAAGTAATAAAATAGTATCTGAGAAATCGGTACTGAAGATTACTGCTTCGAATAGCAAAATTAAAGAAGAAAAAAGCATTGATATAAAACTATCACCCACCGAATCGGTTGAGTTTTCTAAATCAATTATTATTGACAACCAATCAATTAATATCAAGTGTGACAGCACTTTGCTCAATGCGGCAGAAATTATAGAAGACGCTGAAAATGGCGAACCTTCGATTGCATTATTTGTGATGGAAGAAAACGGAAGACCTGCTGATTTCATATTACAAGGAAAAGATGAGTTAGAACATGAAGGCACTAGATTTGCTTTTGGAGACAGCACCGCTAAAGCTCATATTTGTTTCTATACCCATGACAATGCACTATTCTTGAAATCGACCCTACCCATTTATCGTAATAGCATGATGGATCCTACCCCTGTATTGCTGGAAGCAAACGCAAGCCATGATGCACCAGTAAAAAACATTTACAAAGTAGGAAACCTTATGTTTGTGCTTAAAGAATTCAAATCCAAAGGCGTCCGCAAACTCGTAGATGCATCTACCCAACAAGGCATGATGAAAGTCGGCCTCAAAGGTAAAAATGCAATGATTATCAAAATCAGTGATGGCAATTCCACAAAAAATCTCAATGTGTTTTATTCCGAGACAGCAACTACTGCACCCGCACATTGCCAGATTGGTGACACAAAAATTGAAATTGCATATTCAAAAAAAGATTACACACTACCCTTCTCTATCCAACTACGAGAATTTAAAGTAGAACGCTATCCAGGAAGCAACAGTCCATCATCCTATGCCAGTGAAATCACGGTTGTGGATAAAGAAAAAGCAAACAATTTTCCTTTTCGCATCTACATGAATCACATTTTAAACTACAGATCATACCGATTTTTTCAATCATCTTATGACACTGACGAACAAGGCACTGTGCTGTCTGTCAACCACGATTACTGGGGAACGATGATTAGCTACCTAGGATACCTGCTTCTTGCCATTGGGATGACCATGACTTTGTTTAGTAAAAATAGTCGTTTCCGGACTGTGATGAGACTGAGCAATGAATTACGACAAAAACGAAATGCCACCATCGTTGCAATATTATTACTTGGTGGATTTTCGAATAGTGTTTTCGGCACTGAAATGAATAAGTCAGAACACATCAAATCACTGAGCAACTTGATGATACAAGACGCTGTACAAGGTCGAATAGAGCCATTTAGCACTTACTCATCAGATTTAGTTCGCAAAATATACAAGAAAACAAGTTACAACAATCAAACCCCTGAGGAGGTTATCATCGGAATGATAGCCAACCCATCCGATTGGGTAAATGAGCCCATAATAAAAGTCGCTAACCCTCAGTTAGCAAAGGAATTGGGCGCAGTTAACGAACGAGTTTCTTTCTCTCAACTATTTAATGGCGACAATAACAATGAATACTTATTGGAATCAAAAGTT
This sequence comes from Paludibacteraceae bacterium, assembly GCA_947471245.1. Lineage (GTDB taxonomy): Bacteria > Bacteroidota > Bacteroidia > Bacteroidales > Paludibacteraceae > Paludibacter. The sequence continues at coordinate 2,338 of CANIXM010000097.1, forward strand.
AATCTTATCTACCAAAAACAACAAAGCGAAAGATCAAAATACGAAACCGAAATCATCAATGTGGATGAAAGAGTTAATATTTGCTACATGCTATTGAGTGGCCAATTGTTCAAAATTTTTCCACCACTCGACAAAAACAACAATCAATGGAAAAGTGCAAACATCAACACACAAAATAACAGCTCAACCGAAGCCACTCAAACAACTGCTTGTCAATATAGCGGCAATGATGACAGCAAAACAGCTGCCACATGCACCAAAGACAACTTGAAAAATGACAGCTCAATGAGTGGTGGTTGTCCGTATAATGAAGGTGATGCGATGGAAGGAATGCCTCAAGCTACAAATGGAGAATCTAACGGTGCTTGTTGTGCAAGAAAAGAACCAACAATTGAAAACACTGAAGATTTGTTGATGGCATATCTTGATGCAGTAAATAAAGCCTACACCAGTGGCAATTGGAACAAAGCGGAGCAGGAACTGAACAAAATAAAGAGCTATCAACTTAAATATGGTGGAGGTTCACTTCCACCCACAAGCAAAATAGCACTAGAAACAAGGTATAATGAACTGAATTTGTTTGGGCTACTACCAATATTCTATTGTCTTTTCGGTTTTATAATCTTAGGCTTATACTTCATCTCCATTTTCAGCCCCAAAAACAAATTGGCAGGATTACTGAAATTTGCACGATATCCATTTTATTTACTTTTCATTGTTTATTGTATCGCAATGGGAATGCGTTGGTACATTGCAGAGCATGCACCATGGAGCAATGGGTATGAAAGTATGATATTGGTCGGTTGGGCTACCAGTTTGGCAGGATTGATTTTCTCACGCAACTCCATCATTACACTTGCTACTACTGGGTTACTGACATCCATTGCTTTGTTCACAGCTGCTATGAGCTGGATGAATCCAGAAATAACTAATTTAGTACCTGTTCTCAAATCGTACTGGCTCATCATCCACGTTGCCATCATCACATCTAGCTATGGTTTTTTGGGAATGGGTGCTATGCTTGGATTATTAAACCTGTTCATGATGATCATCCGAAACAAATACAAATTCAAAACACTGGATGATAATATTCTTGAAATTGGCTATATCATAGAAATGACATTGACCATTGGGCTTTTCATGCTCACCATAGGTTGCTTTCTAGGTGGAGTATGGGCCAACGAATCGTGGGGTCGATATTGGAGCTGGGATTCTAAAGAAACATGGGCACTTGTGGGCATTTTGGTTTACTCGGTGGTATTACATTTGCGATTAATTCCGCAGTTAAATACACAATTTATTAAAAGTTCTATGGCATTATTAGCAATTTTAGTAATTTTAATGACATATCTTGGAGTAAATTACTATCTTAGCGGTATGCATTCGTATGGGCAAGGTACACCAGCGAGTATTCCGGTATATGTATATCTAATTTTGGTTGCTGTAGGAGCAATCATATTGTTAGCATATAAAGCTGAAAATGAACATAAAAACTAAGATAAGAATCTCAAATTCTTATCATCAATTAGATAAATTTATGGGTAAGAAACTCATCTTTAATCTGATCATCGTTTTCCTTTTCACAAGCATGGACTGCGTTGCTTTAAAAGCCCCTGGCGAATTAAGCAAAGCTCATGCTAGTTTGGAGGGACTTAACAACTGTGGCCAATGTCACAGTGGCAATCAGCGTTTCACTAAGACCAAATGCCTTGAGTGTCACAAAGAAATACAAGAAAACATAAACAACCACAAGGGATTTCATGCCTCAAGTGATGTTAGTGAGAAGGAGTGTGCAGTATGCCACAATGAACATCACGGAAAAAACTTCGACATTCTGAATCTTAACAAGAAAAAGTTCAACCACTCCAAAACAGGCTTCGAACTCAAAGGAAGACATCAGCGAAATGATTGTAATGCCTGCCACCAAGCCAAATTCATATCCGACCCAAAGCTAAAAAACAAACCAGGAACCTATCTGGGTCTTTCATCCAAATGTTTAAACTGTCATTCGGACTTTCACCAAGGCAAATTATCAGAAAAATGTTCAGAGTGCCATAACTTTGAGTCTTTTAAGAATGCTATTGGATTCGACCATGGCAAAACCAAGTATCCATTATTAGGCAAGCACAGAACATTAGCCTGTGTTAAATGTCATAAAACAGAGGTGATTAAAGGTAATTATGTTCAAAGTTTCAAAGACTTGGTTTTCAATAATTGTACTGGCTGTCACAAAGATGTGCATGACAACAAATTGGGAAAAGATTGTAAAAAATGTCACACTGAAGAGTCGTTTCATTTTAGTAAAAACATGAACCCGTTTGATCACGACAAAACTGACTTCAAACTAATAGGACGTCACAAGTCAGTGGATTGTAAGATGTGTCACAAATCGGGGAAAATGACCGACCCTCTGAAACACCAACGCTGTGATGGATGTCATGCTGATTTCCACAACAACGAATTTCTAGAAAATGGTGTTAAACCTGATTGTAATAACTGTCACACCAATAATGGATTTCCACAAACAACCTTCACGATAGAACGACACAGTCTAAAGTTTAAACTTGAAGAGGCACACCTTGCTACCAGCTGTAAAGTGTGTCACAGCAAAGATGGAAAGTGGTCGTTCCGAAAAATGGGTAAAACCTGCGTGTCATGTCATGAAAACATACACAAAAACTTCATGCAAGAAAAGTACATTCCCAATCAGAATTGTAAAACATGTCACAATCAACGAAGCTGGAGAAACATCAACTTTGACCACACCCAAACCAATTTCAAACTTGAAGGCACACATACAAAAATAGCATGTGGTGAATGCCATTTTGCAAAAAATGAATTGGGCGTGCGAACTCAACGATTCAAAGGCAATCCTAAAGAATGTGCTTCTTGCCACAAAGAACCACATGGAGGGCAATTTGAGGTAGAAGGCAAAACAGATTGTACGCGCTGTCATGGAATGGAGAAATTCTCGAAAAGAATTTTTGAACACAGCTCATCACGATTCAAACTTGAAGGAAAACATGCTAGGCTCCAGTGTGATGAATGTCATAAATACATCATCAACGAAAAAGGGAAATATAGACAATATAAATTTGACGACATCACATGTGCTAAATGCCATGGATAACAATATTAATTGATAATTGATAATTGATAATTGATAATTGATAATTGATAATTGTTTTTATAAAACATGAAACACCTTCTAGTACTATTTTTTTCTTTCATATTTACATCCACCTTTGCCATCAAATCACCGCACGGAGATGGCATGAAGATGGAGTGTGAAGCATGTCATACTGTTGACGATTGGAACACTATAGTATTAAAAGGATTCAATCACAACAAAACAAGATTCAATCTTGATGGTCAGCACCGCATGCTTAAATGCAAGCAGTGTCACCCTACGCTCATTTTCGCACAAAACAAAGTTAAAAAAGACTGCAATTCATGTCACAAAGACGTGCATCAAGCCACAGTAGGATTTGATTGCAAAAGATGCCACAATGCTAAATCGTGGTTGATACCCAACCCTAGACGTATGCACCAACAGGTAGGATTTGCTCTTGTAGGTGCACATGCCGTAGCAGATTGCTATCGGTGCCATCAATCAGCATCCTTATTGAGATTTGAAAATATCCGTAAAGACTGCTTCGGTTGTCATGCGAAGGAATACAATGCAACAACCAAACCCAACCACAGGTCTGTTGGATTTGATACCGACTGCAACCACTGCCACACACAAACAGGAAAAGACTGGTCAGACGCCGGCAAAGGGACAACACATGCCTTCTTACCACTCAAAGGAGGACATGCCACTGTATCATGTGATAAATGTCACTACAACGATTATAACTCCAAGTTATCATCCGAGTGTTCGAGCTGTCATTCACTCTCCGCAAAAGAAATAAAAGCATTCCCTGCACACAAAACAAAATATAAAGGATTCAATTGTATCAACTGTCATAGCATTCAAGGTTGGTCAAGTCCTAGATTTAAACAACACGACGGATGGTTCCAAATATACACTGGAAAGCATAAAGGACAATGGCAACATTGTACTGACTGTCACAACAATGATGCAAACTACAAAGCCAATTGTAGGAAGTGCCATGATTTTGATTCGTAAGAAATAAGTGGTTACAAGGATTTAGTTTAAAGTCACAAAAGTCATTTAATCTGACTGATACAGACCTAAGCACTACAACGAATTCTTCACCTAACTTAGTCCTATTTCTGAAAACAAAAATCACTGAATATGAAATCAATTCTACTCGCAATTCTATTCTTAATTCTTACCATCACTACCTCTGTGGGGCAAAATGTAAGTGAGCAAATAATTGGAAATGTTTCCTTTCTTAGTACAGAGCACGTATATGTTAGATTTGGAAGTACTGATGGCATTAGCATTGGCGACACCCTTTATTTTTCAAAAGACAACAACATCATTCCATTATTGGAAGTTAAAAGTTTATCATCAATATCATGCGTGTGTAAACGATTAGATATCATCCAATTAAGCATTAGAGACAATGTTTTTGCACAACGAAAGGTACAAGCACCGAACATAGAATTGGATGTGGAGAAATCCAAACTAGGCCTAACACTTACTGACCAAGCAATCAGTGAAACCAAAAAAGACACCACAAAAACAAACTTTAAATCACATACCGATGGACGTCTTTCTATTA
>CANIXM010000098.1 GCA_947471245.1 Paludibacteraceae bacterium
CCTGCATTGATGATGATAGCGTCATAATCAAACCCCACTTGGTGGATTTTATTGATTAATTCACCTTCAATATTTGATTGGAAGTAGTCAAGCTGAACGGCAGGGAAACGCAGTTTTAAATCCTGAAGATATTCATCAAACGACTGAGCACCATATATGCTTGGCTCTCGTTTGCCCAACAGGTTAAGGTTTGGACCGTTGATGATTTGGATGCGTTTCATAAATTGCTATTGTTTTGAAATAAATTTATTTCTTATCGAAATAAACAGAACCACAGATGATGGAATTAAACAAATGCCATTGGCTATAATCATCGGGAAATTGGGAATCAATACGCCATAAATAAACCAGCAAAACACCCCGAATGTCATTATTCCATAGGTTCCGGCAGAGATGCTGGAAGTGTCGCCCGATTTGATGACCTTATTTGCTTGTGGAAATTGGGCAAGTGCAGTACAAATGCCCGCAAAATAACCCACAAATTCAATATTGAAAGCCATTGTTCAAATTTTGAGCAAAAGTAATAAAAATATATGGAGTACAAAAATATAATCTTTGTGCATTTTTAAAACTTTAGTTATTTTATAATGGATAGCAAACAGTTGATTTTGTTTGCATTTTGCGGAATGAAATAGGTTCAATAACGAATTTGGTGGATAAAACCAAAGGAGGAAATTAAACCATATATGTACAATAGTAGAGACCTTGCATGCGGCGTGTGATAAAACATTTTTTGAACACGAAGACTCAAAGACGCGAAGATGCTAAGAAAAACTCTAGAGTTTTTCTCGTTGCGAGCTTGATATTACAACGACATGGCTGGATTCATAGGCTGAACATCCTTCGCCACATACCCTACACTCAGTAAGGGAAAGAATAAAAACTCCTCAAAACAAAAATCACTCGCCACAATTATTGTGTTAAATTAAGAAATATGTATTAAATTATCATTTTTTACAATCACATATTACGCTGTATATCAACTATATAAATAACAAAAAAAAAAAAATGGTAGGAATTTACATTTTTATAGGTTAAAATTAATCATTATCTTCGCCCACATAAACAAAAATTAGGCTCGGACAAGTCTGCAAACCACCCCGAGCCTAAAAAATATCCTAACCACATAAATACAGAAAGGAGGTTACAAAGATAAGAAAAACAGAAGAATTATACCAACTGTACATATAAAATGACCCAAAGTCATTTTTATGTCCACTGTTGTTAATGCCGTTGCTTCAAACCAATAATATCAATGAGACGAAGTTGAAATTGGACTATATTGTTTGTGCAAAGGGTATAAACTCAAAACAGAGAGGTGCAAATTTGCACCTGACAACCAATTATTTATAACAAAAATTAAAAACCAGTTATGTCCACCATCGAGTAGGACAAACACATTTAACCAAAACAAACAAATGAAAACAAAAATATTTTTTTAACTTTGGCATTCACAGTTGCTTTTGCATCGTGCTCAAAGGAGGCTGATTTAACACCAAAAGCGACGAATACGCAAACTGACAATACACAAATCAAAAGTGACTATAGTTCTGAAATAAGTCAACAAAGAGTTGCATTGGGTGAGTCTCTAATTGAATCACTTAAAAGCAACAAAGATTTATCTACTAATATTATCAAAGAGTGCAATAACCGATTTGATGATGACAGAGAGGTTTTAGTGAAAACCTTATGTGAAAAATCACCGATTTTTAAATCTGAAGTAAACACCACATTTAAATCATCAGTTCAAAAAAACAGTGCTGCTTTTAAATCTAAACAAATGAGTAATGATTTTATTGGCAGTCTTGTAGAGAATGATAATGATTTGCAAATCTATTACTATTGCAACATAGAAAACAATGATTTTGATGGCATTGTCATAGTTCCAGAAAACAAAAAAGAACATGATGGGAAGTCATTACTTTGTATTAATAAGGATGGCTCTAAAAAGTACATTAGTGACGAAACTCCTCCTGCAAATAATTACCTTGTAATATCACGTAATGAGCGAAGTGAAATTATTAAACAGAAAGCTCAAGCGGAAAAGCAAAGCCAAGTATTGGGAACAACAAAACAAAAGGTATCGAATTTCACTGACGGTCCCTGCATAATTACTCAAGCAAAGTTTACAAGCTACAATGCAAAACTACTTTCTGAAAGTTGGACTCAAGGGGAACCTGAAGTGAGATTATACGTCATTTACCCAGATGTTGCAAGAAATGGAACTTTCATAACAATGAATTACTCAGACATACCCTTCAGCCAAAGTTGGTTAAAATATGGAGTTTTTAAAAATGATGTAAAATGGAACGTGGAAAGAAAAGATTTACCACACTGGAGTGCAGAACAAAAGCCATTTGGACGATTTTTTAAATGGGTTGAAATTGACAGTCCGACTAAAGAGACTACAATAGAAGTTAGCTACGCTAACAAAGAAACTGGTTTAGGTGGCAAAACGACTACTAAAATACCTGCAAGCACTGGCGAATATGTAATCGGTTCTAGTTGGATTTATCCATATGAGACTGGAGGCACAAAATATCTTGGTAATATGGTGTTTGACCTTTGGTACTAAACTTACAATTTTAACAACATTACTTCCTGCATTTGCCCTTTACCATTACAAAAGGGCAAATGCAGGAAGTAAATATTACACTCATGAAAAAATCAATTATTTAGCTCTGTTATAGATTTCACACACCTACTCTTTATGTAAGTTATAAGTAATAGGAAATCAAATCCCTGTAAATACGCCAATCAACAAAACAATTATAGAAATTACAAATTATTATAGAAAATGAATAGAAATGTATTTTCAATCGCAATGTTCTTATTATGTTTAACAGTCAATTTACTTGCTCAAAAAGAAATATACTTTGACAAAGTACCTGAAGACTCAGTAAGAGTAAAAAGGTTACACGGATTTGACATAGGATATTACAATTCATATAATCCCAAACATGATTTTTGGATGCAACGAAATGAAATTCAACTCAACTATTGGCATGAAATTGGGCTAGGTGCATTCTCATCTATCATATTGAAAGCTGGTGTCAACATGGATAGAACTTTGTTTTATGTTCGAATTAACCAAACCAAAGTAATGGTAGATACTATTGGTAATTATATGGACATTTATAATGGCACAAGACCTGAACATAGACTTTATGGTGGTGCTCACTTTACCGTAGAACCGAGATGGTACCTGGCTTTCAAAAAACGCCTATATGCGAACAAAGCACAACTAAATCAAGGATGGTATATAAGTTTGCCAATTGAGATAGTGGGTACAACTTCCGAAATGTATTGGGATAAGAATAAACCATTAAAATTTTTCAACGTACATAAATTCTTTACTCCGACGCTTGGATATCGAAAAGCATTGACCAAACATCTGCTAGTTGAAGGGACTATTGGTTTTCTGGTGGATCCTTTTACTTCATATAACAGTGTTCCAGAAGGCATAGCATCTTCTATCAAAATAGGCTACGCATTTTAGTCTCAGAACATCAAATATTTACCAATGAAATTTATCTGCCCCATCGTCTTCGTAATGACACTTCTCATCTCATGTAATCGCACAGAGATAGTAGAAACCCCATGGAATAAAACCACACTGCCAGCCGTAATAGGCATTCTCAATGCCAACGACACCATCAGCATCTACCTCACACAGACGTATGAATCGGGTACTAGCACTCATAAAGTAGCCTACCCCGAAGCCAGGGTGTATATATCTGTAGACGGTAGCTGGAAAGAGCTGAAACGAAACAGTGCCGACAGTAGCCAGTTCTCCGACACCACCCAATCCAACACTGCGATAGCTGGAAAGCGATACAAACTTCGCATTGAACTAAAAGATAAAACCTTGAGCGCCGAAACTACGGTACCTAATGCATTTGTAAACATCACTGATGCGTACTTCGTCACCAAAACTCCAAATGTCAACTATCCAGTAGGCATCACCACCTATAAATACACCCTTCCCTCAGGCAACTACAAATACATAGGGACTTTAATTTTCGAACCATATTCTGACTTTTTTAGCTCTAGCATGATCTCATTCAATGACAGCGTCCAAACTGATGAAACTTACTATGGGTCAACAATAGATTCTGCCACAGTTACAGCTATTTTCCAAACTCTTAATCCTGACATATACGAATTCCAGAAAGCGGTAAATTTCAGCAGTTATAATGGTTCAATAGGGTCAGACCCTTCGGCTATTCTGATGGTAATCACATCAAGATATGGTGGTGTAACGCCACAGTTTTCAAACATTACCAACGGAGTAGGAATTTTTAGTGCTTCGTGTACCAGCAAAAGAAAAGTAAGATGGGAAAAGTAAAATATGCAGTTATCTGCCTGATGTTGATGATATGGTGTACAAAAGTTGATGCACAGACGGAACAAACTCGCTTTCATGTGAAAGGAAGAATCATCAACGGGCGAACAAAAAAATCCATCAAACACGTATCGATAAAGGTAATGCCCTTTAACCGATCCATTCAAACCGATGGCAAAGGAGAGTTCCTGTTTAACATGCCCAAAGGCGAGTATTACCTAGAGATAGACCACGACCCCTTTGAAAAAAAATCCATCGCACTGCCTGTCACCAAAGACACCGCATTGCTGATAGAGATGGAGTCCACCTTCCTGTCACAATACCTGGACGAAGTGGAAGTAATATCTCACAAAACCATGGCAGATGCACCCACTGGCATCAACCAAATATCCAGCCAAAGCCTGAAACTGATGCCCGCGTTAAATGGCGAACGGGATGTGCTTAAACTTTTTGCCATCAGCTCCGGTGTAACATCCGCTTGTGAAGGGTCGTCGGAGATACAGGTGAGAGGTGGCGTGCATGGTCAGAACTTGTTTCTGCTGGACGATGTTCCGCTCTATTCTACCCAACACATGATGGGGATGGTGTCAACCTACAACTCCGCTATTATCAAAAGTGCTACACTTTACAAAGCTGGCTTTCCTGCCGAATATGGAGGCAAGCTTTCGGGTGTAATCGATGTAAAATCCAACGATGCCAATACTGCAAAATTCAATGGAGAAGCTGAATTTGGACTGCTGTCTTCTAAAGCCAATATCAACATCCCAATAATAAAAAACAAACTAGGAATCACTACAGCAGGACGGGTATCCAACTACACTTTAGCCAATATCACTAACCTGTTTACCAAAAAAGACGGATTTAAAATCGGGTTAGATTTTGCCGATATAAATACCAACGCCACATGGATAATCAACGAAAAAAATAAAGTAAGAATCAATTACTTTTATAATCGTGACGGTATTATTTCTCAAGATGGATGGAGTGGTAGTATCCACAAAACATGGATAACCAACTCACAGGACAATATTGGGATGAAATGGGAACGAAAAATTTCGGATCATTCATCCAATCATCTTTCTGTGTACACCGATCTCTATGGATTTCAAATCGGCACTAAAATCACCGAGGAAAAACCGGGCGCCAAGCCCATTTACAATCAGACAAGCACAGGTATCAAATCCTATTCAGTACTAAACAAATACATCAGTCAGCTGAACGAGAAATTAGAGCTGAAATGTGGACTGGATGGAAAGTTATACTACTTCTCTCCCATCAGCAATATTGAGAATGCTAGTTCTTTACAACAACTCACACATAAATACACAAGTTCACTTTTTCAAGCAAGTGTGTTTGGACAAACCACCTACCGTCCGAATAACAAACAATCCATCACCACAGGTTTGAGAATTAATACAATAGGGTCTTCCATTACAACACCCATTACCAATATCGAACCACGTTTGAACTATCAGTTTAGCATCAGACCCGACCTATCACTCACTGCTTCGGCTAGCCGAATGACACAATCCATACATCGACTTGCCAACACAGGTCTGGGGTTGCCTTTTGAAATATTTTTACCTTCAGACGCCAATCTCAAGCCCGAAAGCTCGTGGAATTATTCCATAGGCTGTGCCAAAGACATTACTGCCAACAGATTTAAACTTTCACTATCAGCAGAACTGTGGTACAAAAACTTCCAAAACATTACCGAAATGAAAGATGGCTTTGATGTCATTACTAGTTTCCTGAAAATTGACAATATTAATCTTAGAGACCCTTTTGTTAAAAACATCAATGACATAGTAGCACAAGGTAAAGGTGAAGCCTATGGAGTGGATGTTTCCACCGTGCTGGATACACGTGTTGTAAAACTCAGCTTAGATTACACCTTAATGAAAGCCACTAATCAATTTGCAGCGCTTAATAATAGTCGCCCATTTGCTGCACCTACCGATATGAGGCATACCCTCAGCACCACAGCCGAAGTCAAACTATCGGATACTTGGACATTCTCCGCCATCTGGCAATACCATACAGGGCGACCCATTACCATGCCCACGTCCGTCATAGCACCAAGAGGTATAAACATACAAAGCATAGACTATGGATACATGAATGATATTTACATACCCGTAATAACCGAGCGCAACAATTACCGCTTCCGTGAGTTTCATCGCTTGGACATAGCATTCTCGCACAAATACAAGGCTTTCAAAAAATATGACGGACTATTCTCCGTGGGTATCTACAATGTGTACAACCGTGCCAACCCTTACCTCTACTACATCGACTCCAAGGAGATTAACGGCACTCCTACACCAGTGCTCAAGTCACTCTCTATCTTCCCCATACTACCATCGGTGAGCTGGTCGGTGAGGTTTTAAATTCCGAGCTTTTTAGTTCAATAGAATAATAATTTCAACTATTAACAGTTTATAATAGAAATTAACGATTCAAACTAAAAAATACATGTTGAATAAAACAATGCGAACAGTGATAGTGTCAGTGCTTACCATATCATTTTCAAGCACCCAAGCACAAACATATTTTTATCATGAAACTTCCCAAAAAGATACAATAAAAACAGAATCATTGAGGGGGCTAGA
>CANIXM010000099.1 GCA_947471245.1 Paludibacteraceae bacterium
ACACAGGCTTTTGTCCAAAAGTCGGTGGTACTACTTCATGGTGTTACATCCAGTGGGAAAACTGAGATTTACATTCACTTAATCAATAGCGTATTAGAACAGCGCAAACAAGTCCTATTTCTAGTGCCTGAAATAGCACTCACCACCCAGCTCACCAGCAGACTCAAGCGCATCTATGGCAATCGGCTTGGCGTGTATCATTCCAAGTTTTCGGATGCTGAGCGGGTTGAGATATGGAACAATGTGCTGAACGACAAAACTTATGACGTGATTATCGGCGTACGTTCGTCAGTGTTTTTGCCCTTCCGCCAATTGGGGCTGATCATTGTGGATGAGGAGCATGAGTCCAGCTATAAGCAATATGACCCATCGCCCCGCTATCATGCACGCAATGCAGCCATCGTGCTCGCTTCCATGCACGGTGCCAAAACACTTCTAGGTACGGCCACTCCTGCTGTAGAATCCTATCACAATGCACTGACAGGAAAATATGGGCTGGTAGAGCTCATGCAGCGCTATCAGGACATGGCCATGCCTGAGATTTTAGTGGTTGATACCAAAGAAGCTTATCGTAAAAAGCAGATGGAGAGTCATTTCACACCATTACTTTTAGAAAAGACAGCCAAGGCCTTGGAAAATAAGGAGCAAGTGATACTGTTTCAAAACCGACGCGGATATGCGCCCTACATCGAATGCAAAGCCTGTGCTCATGTGCCACGATGCAAAAACTGTGATGTGAGCCTTACGGTGCACAAAAACTTCAACACACTCTCTTGTCACTACTGTGGTTATGCCCAATCCATTCCTGCCAAATGTCCTGCTTGTGGCACTGCTGGAAGCCTCACTACCATGGGATTTGGCACAGAGAAAATAGAAGATGAGATGAAACTCATTTTCCCCGAAGCACGAATTGCCCGCATGGACTTGGACACTACCCGCTCCAAAAAATCCTATGAGAAAATCATCACCGATTTTGAACAATACAAAGTGGATATTCTCATCGGAACTCAGATGGTGACCAAAGGGCTTGACTTTGAAAGAGTAAGTCTGGTAGGCATATTGAATGCTGATAACATGCTCAATTTTCCAGATTTTAGAGCTCACGAACGGGCATTCCAGCTCATGGCACAGGTAAGCGGACGGGCTGGTCGTAAACATAAACGTGGCACTGTCATTCTGCAGACCTCATCACCCCAACATGAGTTAATCGCTCAAGTCATTAGAAATGATTATCAGGCCATGTTTAATACACAGATAGACGAGCGTAAACTATTTAAATACCCACCTTACTACCGTCTTATTCAGATTTCATTGCGTCATCGGGATGTAAATGTTGTCAATGAAGCAGCAAAAGTGATGAGTCAACATTTAAAAAATGTGTTTTCAGATAGAGTCCTTGGTCCGATAGTGCCCCCTGTGGGTCGAATACAAAACATGTACATAAGACAATTTTTGTTAAAAATTGAGACCGCTGCTTCGCCTGAGAAAGCAAAGGAACTACTCAGTCAAATTTGCAATACAGTTCTTGATGTGCCTAGTTTTAAAGCACTTTGGGTTAATTACGATGTAGATCCAATGTAAATCTAATGTAAATAGAACTACTCGTGGCAATGCCGTATCTATAATTTATTTTTAATTGTTTTATCAGAAAAAATGCATATATTTGCAACAGAAATAAGGTTAAATGATATTGGTTTATTCTTGTTTTTAAGTTAATTTGTGATTTTCAGGGAGTTTTCAACGCTATTCTTTATGAGTCCATTATGAAATCCAATTCAGAACTATCGCCAAAGATCATTCTTGTAGATGACCATTTGATTTTCAGACAAGGAATAAAGTCACTTGTCAGCCTAGAAAACCTAGGTGTAGTGGTTGGTGAAGCATCAAATGGGGTGGATTTTCTAAATCTGCTTCATGAAACCACACCTGATATTGTGTTGATGGACATCAACATGCCCGAAATGGATGGCATGCAAGCTTCTGAAGAAGCTTTGAAGTTGTTGCCCGGTTTGAAAATTATTATTTTTACCATGTGTGCCGAAGAAGATTTTTACCACAAAACGGTGGATATAGGTATCAAAGGATTTATTCTCAAGTCCAGTGGCATCAATGAATTGGAAAAGGCACTACGTGATGTGATGTTGGGAGAGACCTATTTTTCCAATGAACTGTTGAGGAAGATTATAAGTAATTTCGGAAAATCATCAGATGAAAAATCGCCAGAAAAATCATTGTTGACAGATAGAGAGATTGAAGTACTACAAAACATTTGTTTGGGATTGACCACAGAAGAAATTGGCGAGAAATTATTCATCAGCCCTAAAACAGTTAAGATTCACCGGTCTAACCTATTAGACAAAACAAAAAGCAAGAACACACCAGAGATGATTCTTTTTGCCCTCCGAAATAAGATTATTCAATTATAAGTAGTTCCTATTGATGAATGCGATATGCATATATCGAAGCCTTGGTTGATAAATAACTACACCTCCTATACAATCATTTTCCATAAAAATCTTATTTTTGTGACTATTCTTTCGTTAGTCAATTACATTGAAATGTGACAAATGTAGAAAGGTCAGTCTTGATATTAAAGACAATTTTCAGCACAATAAGTGAGTTGGACGTAGCATTCTATTTGATATTACCCTTATTTCTAATCCCTTATTTTCATCTCAATGACCGTAAAAGACGAATTTCACCCCTTATTATCAGTGTTGGATAGGGCAGATGCATACTTAGATCAGCACTCAGAACACACTCCAGAGAACGAATTGATTCAAGAATTGGTGAGCAAATGCACAACACTTCAAGAAGAAAATGCACGTTTGAAAGATGCACTAGTTCTACCTTCCACCATTCAAGATCCAGACTCCATCCTGTCTATCAATCAGTCGATTAGACACATCAATGAAATAGCCAAAATCGGAACTTATGACTGGGATATGTTGTCTGGTCAATGGACTTGCTCTGATATTTTCCTTGACATTTTTGGACTAGATGCAAATTTCAATACAGATGCAGATGGGTGGAGATCCATCCTTGAAGTGGAGTGGCTTGAAAGATTGAGGGAGCACCTTGATTATGTTACCAGAACGCATTCCAAGTTCATTATCGAATTCAAGATTATCCATCGCCAATCCAAACAGTCCAAATGGATGTTGGCCGTTGGTGAAATGTTTTTTGACGAAGCAGGTCAGCCACTTCGACTTATTGGTATCGTTATCGATGTAACTGATCACAAAACAGCCGAACAGAAAGTGGCTGAGAATGAAAAACTACTGCGCAACACCCAAGCTGTAGCTCGGCTTGGTACTTATGTGTGGGACATGCACGAAGGATCATGGGTGGGTTCTGAAATCCTTGACGAGATATTTGGGATAGACCACAATTATCCGCGAACTTTTGAAAGCTGGTTGGATATTATTCATCCCGACTGGCGAGAACAGATGATTCATTATGTGCAAAACGAAGTAATCGGTAAAAGAAAACGTTTTGACAAAGAGTATGTAATCGTTCATCAGCAAACTAAACATCATTTCTGGGTACACGGGATGGGAGAAGTGCTTTGTAATGAAGCCAATAATCCCACCACACTTATCGGCACCATCTCTGATATATCAATTCGGAAACGCACAGAAATAGCCCTGCAATTAAGCGAAAAGCGCTACAAACGTATGTTTGCTGCTAATCCTTTACCCATGTGGATTGAGGATAGTGACAGCTTGAAATTCTTAAGGGTGAATGAAGCAGCAGCAGCGCATTATGGCTATTCCAGATATGAATTCTTGCAGTTGACATCTCGAGACTTAGAGTATGAAGGAGAGGAGCATTTGTCATTCAATGTTGATGCTTCACTCAACTTTAATGATGAAGATAATAACAATGGAGTGCGGAGACATAAAAAAAAGAATGGTGAAATTATTTGGGTAGAAATATCATGGCACGCCATGGAATTTGAAGGTCATAGAGCCAAACATGTGCTGATTAATGATGTGACAGCATCAATCAAGGTTCAGTACCAATTGCGACAAAATGAAAAGGAGTTGAAAGAAATTTTTAATTTCGCTCCAGTCAACATGGCCATCATTGATGAAAACAGACAGGTTCAATACGCCAATGAGTCCTTTAAATTCTTTTTTGAGACATCTGACACTGATGTGGTTTTGCAATCTCCTGGTTCGGCTTTTGGATGTGCCAATGAACTCAAAGACTCAAGGGGGTGTGGATATAGCATTACATGCGAACATTGTAAGTTGAAATTGGGGATAGAGGAGACGTTTTCTACTGGGGTACCTCATTACAATATTGACTACGCCCTATCGGTGGTTGAAAAAGGCAAGAAAAGACGGGTCTCACTGCTTGCAAGTACTGCTTTAATCCATTTCGAAGGTAAAAAATGTGTGTTTCTTTGTCTGTATGATATTTCCGAAAGAGCACTTATGGAGAGTGCCTTACAAAAGTCAAAGCAAAGGTATCAGCTGATTTCGGAGAGTATATCAGATGGTATTTTCATAACTAAAGGTGGAAAGCTCGATTTTGTAAATGCTTCTATGGCCGAATTACTTGGCATGAGTGAACATCAATTGCTGGGCATGAGTCTGAGCCACTTGTTCGATTCGGTGCAAGCAGCAAAATTGGATAAACTATTATCTATGCATTTGCCAAAAGATTTCACCTTCAATATGGAAATGGAATATATCCAAAGCAATGGTGGCAAATTATCACTAGACATCAAATTGCATTATGTTGCCAATGAAAATGCAGTGTATGGGGTGGTGCACAACATTACTAAGAAGAAACAAGAGCAAGAAAGGCGCATGCTTAAGGCTATTGTAATTACGGAGGAAAAAGAACGCGAAAGTTTTTCTCGTGAGTTGCATGATGGCATAGGTCCATTGCTGTCTATTAATAAACTTTATCTGGATAGTCTCTCAAGAGCAAAATCTGCAGAGGTACGAGCAGAAATCATCGAAAAGAAAAAGGAAATTCTTGATGAAGCCATCATTGCAGTCAAGGAAATTTCAAACAAATTAAGTCCACACATGCTCTCCAATCATGGCATCACATCAGCCATTCAAAGCTATATTAATAAGGCAAAACAAACGGATATTCAGACCATCATTTCCTTTGAAAGTAATTGCAAAAGTAGGTTTGAAATGGAAATAGAAGTAGCCCTGTATCGTGCTGCCGTAGAGAGTATTAATAATTCCTTGAAGTATGCTAATGCAAAAAATATTTCCATCACTTTAAAAGAAACGCTCTACGAATTGCAACTGGAATTCAAAGATGATGGCGTAGGCTTTGATCTGGAAACGATGCTCGCTGAGCAAAAGGGATTGGGACTGTACAACATCCAAAACAGAATTAGAAGTATCAATGGCGTGGTGAAAATGGAAAGTGCAGTAGGTGAGGGAGTGTATTATCAGTTTATTATTCCATACAGATAGTTTGCTCTTCATCCAATCTTAAGTATTAACGTATGCGTAATCGCTATCATGTTGCATTACATGACATTTTTGCAGTTGTGATTTTCCATTCGCTCTCGATGAATTTAGATGGATGTTCTAACATGATAAATCATTATTGAGCCATTCCATTGATAATCGAACGCAGGTATCTGACAATAGTAAAATTGTTAAAAAAAGTTATAAGTGTACGACATATAGGTATTTAGTACTATGTTAAAAATAGTCTTAATAGCCGGTTGTATTTAGGGATATAAGTTGATGTGTACTAGAAAATTATGTGATATTTTTATGTGGTTTATAAAACTTTAAAAAGCTTCAATAATAAGCTTCATAAAAATCCCTTATTTAATCTAAGTTGATGATTATGAGTATGACAAATAAACCATCGATAATTTTAGTTGATGACCATGATATTTTTAGAAAAGGCATGGTCTCGTTGATTCGATTTGAAGAGATTGGCACGGTGATAGGTGAGGCTGCTGATGGGCAGCAATTTGTAGATTTATTGGACGATCATATTCCAGATTTAGTGTTGCTGGATATCAATATGCCACACATGGATGGATTTGAAGCAGCCAAATTAGCAATGTCAAAGCATCCAAATCTGAAAATAATTGCCTTTACCATGTTTGGCAACGAGGAGTATTACAATAAAATGATGGATTTAGGCGTTAGTGGTTTTGTACCCAAGTCAAGTTCGTTAAATATACTTACTACAGCCATACGCGATGTACTTGAAGGCAAAGAATATTATGTAAAAAATTAGAAATAAGTTAACTGTAAATCTATATGAATTTGCAATGCAGTGACATTAAAGTGTTATTTGCCAAACAGTTGTTCAGATGACAATTTATTGGTGCTTCATCTAAAAACTCACAACAGCAAATTTGAAATCCGTTCCCAAATCTCGAAATCAAACAATGAAATCTCAACCAAGAATTAGACGAATTAAAAATTCACATGCACAAGAAACTAACAAACCAGTAATTAACATGAGAGTATTTTACATTCTAGGAGCAGTTATCACTCCTTTTATTGCTAACATGATTCAATATGTCAATGTTAGTGGAGGAGTAGTTGACGCTGTCAACAGTCTAGGGGTTGTACTTACTGTAGTATTTCTTATACTAGCAGTTTTTACAGCAAAGTTTTTCAATGTTGAAATTGATAAAACTCCAAAAACTTTCAACGAAAACAATTGGAGAATTGTAAGTTCTAAAACACCAAGATTTAGGTACTACAGACATCAAGCCTAATATGCTTGTCCGTTTTTCGAAATTTCGGTATAAGCTTTTATAACCGAACAGCCATTTATCCCTCCTAAGATAAATGGCTGTTTGCTTTATATCAATGCTTGATTACTTCACTGCCACCGTTTCAATTTCCACCAAAGCTCCCATTGGTAATGCTTTCACAGCAAATGTGGAGCGAGCGGGACAATTGTCCACATACACTTTTTTGTATTCCT
>CANIXM010000100.1 GCA_947471245.1 Paludibacteraceae bacterium
TGTTAACCATTTAGTTGGGAGGTTGTATCCTATTTGAAGTTCACGCAGTTTGGTGTACGTTCTACTCATCAAGTTACCTTCTTCGATGGCGTAATACTTGCTCACATAATCTTGCACAAGCACCTTACTTGTGTTTGGAGCAAATGCTAAGTCATTCATGTTTGAAATTGCTCCAGTAATAGGGTCGAATTCAATTTTTTTACCATTCGATACCACCACTCCCTCACCAACATAAGTTCCTGTGTAGGACTTAAATCCTGCATATGTATCGTCTTGTAAACGAGCTTCACCATATTTTCCTTCTACAGTTTCTATGTTTCTACCACCACGCATGGTTCTTTTGTGGATATTGTCCAGAATAGCACCTCCCACATTTCCATCAAATTGGAACGATAGATATACATTTTTGTACGTGAATTTGTTATTTAACCCCCAAATGAAATCTCCAAAATAGTTACCTAAGTATTGGCTTTTTGCATAAGATAGTGGTTTACCAGAACCATCATGAATGATATTGCCTTGTGGGTCTCTTGCAAATGCACTAGAATAGAGTTTGTCAGTACGGTCGCCAACTCTGAAAAAGTCGTTGTATAGCTCTACACCAGCTGGTAGTTCAGTATATACTTCTTGGAATGTACTCCAGTTAGCATTGATTTCCCAACTGAAACCATTTACTGTTTGGATAGGAGCAGCAAACAACGAAATTTCTACGCCATTCTTTTTAGTCTTCAGACCGTTAACATACATGAAGTTGTACCCAGAAGTGCTTGAAATTGGGTTTTTCAAAATTTTTGGACCATCTATGTATTGGAAATAGGTAGCAGAAAGTCCTAGTCTGTTTTTGAAAAATTTCACATCAATACCGCCTTCGTAGTTAATACGTTCAGCAGGTTTAATTCCAGGAATTGTTAATGCATTTGAAAATGTTGCTGCTGGTGAATTGTTGTACGGCTTGCTTTGCGAATAAGACTCAGTATTTAAAGCATAAGTTGGACCACCATAAGGCGACAAGTAGTTTTGCCCATATCCCAATGGATAAGTGTAAATATTGGTCGAAGGAGTGGTGCCAATTTCTTCACTGGTCTCTACTCTTTTTACCACCGCATACGAACCACGTAGTTTGAGTGCAGAGATGACTTCTGGAAGAGTTACATAGTCATTTACAAGTGTAGAAAGTGAAACACTTGGGTAGAAATAGGTGTCGTTTTGACTCAAAATGGCTGATGATTTATCTACACGAGCAGTACCTGATAGTGTTGCATATTTGCTTAAATCAATATCCATAGAAGAGTATCCACTGATTACCCTCATGCCCGATTGAAAACTGTTGGCTACAATAGGGTTGAGCGAATTGTTGAGCGAATACACATTTGGCACACTAAGATAATCTGTTGATGCATAGCTCGAATTATAAGAAAACTCTCTTATATTAGCACCAGAAAGACCTGTAAACTGAACTACATCTCCTAACAAAAAGTTGTAATTGGCTTGTAAGTCCGTGTTCATATCCATTAAGCTTCTTCTGTCCTCGCGATAGTCACCTAGGTTTTGCTCCCTGCCATAAGGGTGTGCCCACACTGGCATTTTTTCGGTACGCAACATGTCGTAGGATGACACCTGAGAGCGCAAGCTGAAATTCAAATTGCTATTCACCACATAGTTGGCTCTAGCATATCCAAATACATCTTTCTTTTGGTGTCCTCTTTTCCAATAGTTGACGATAGCCCATGGATTGTGATAACGTTGATATTCTGCATAGATGGGTAGTAAACCTTCTTTACCTTCTTGCCATATTCCTTTGATTTTTGGGTCGTTTACATCCCAGTCTGCACCAGCCCAGATAGACATGTTGTAGATGATACTGTTAGGTCCATAGTCCACGTCTGGAAAATTGTCAGAGTATTGATAGTTTGCATTGATATTGGCATCGATGGTCAACTTCTTATTTACTTGAAATGTTCCATACAAGTTCATATTTGTGATACTTACACCAGTGTTAGGGATGATAGCTTGTTGGTCGGAGTGAGAGATAGACATACGTATGGTATAGTCTTCACCACTTTTAGTAAATGCAATGTTGTTGGTAGTATGGAAGCCTGTACGTAGGAAGTTTTCCAAGTTGTTGGGACCTCTAGATACCCATGGAGTAGGTTTGATATTGCCTTCAAAACTTTTATCTCCAAAAGTAGTGGTGTATTTTTGGTTTGGTGTGTATTGACCATCATATTGTGGGATAAGTTGACCTCTGAATCGTGGTCCCCATACATCGTAGTCATTGTCGTTTTGTCCTGCTCCTTTACCGTCAACAAACATATAGATTTGATTCGAACCTGGACCGTACTCGTTTTGTAAGCGAGGGAAAGTCAAGAATCCGTTTTCAAACATATTTGTAGAGTTGATCTCTACAGTCGTTTTTTTGTTTTTATTTCCTTTTTTAGTAGTGATTAGTAACGCACCATTCATTGCACGGCTACCATATAGCGCAGCAGCAGTAGGCCCTTTCAGTACGGTCATGGTTTCAATGTCATCTGGGCTGATGTTCCAAGTGTCAGAACTAATTGGCACCCCATCCACCACATATAATTCTAAGGTGTTTCCACGTAGTATCATGGATGGTTTTCTTAGCATTTCTGAGTTAGCACCAACTGAAAGTCCTGATACTTTACCAGTTAGACCTGTGATGGGGTTTTGATCTCTTGCTTTTCTTAGATCTTCCCCTTTTACTTCTTGAACTGCATAACCTAGTGAGTTGTATCTTTTTTCAACACCCAAAGCAGTTACCACTACTTCTTTGATAGACTTTGAATTTTCATACAGAGTTACATCAATGAATTTGTCACTTTTCACTTTCACCACTTTGTTGTCGAATCCAATGAAAGAGAACGTAAGTGTGTCGCCGATAGCAGCAGAAACACTAAACATACCTTTGTTATCAGTAATGGACCCATTTGAAGTTCCTTTTACCATAACATTAGCACCTGGTAGAACAGAACCATCGTTTCCGCTCACCTTACCTTGAAGAATAATCTTTTGCGAGTGTGCCATTTGGACACTTAGCAAAAGCAATAAAAACAGTAGAAAAGATTTTAGTTTTTGCATATTGGTTGATTTTAATTAATGATTTTACTTTTGTTTTAAATTGTTTTTTGGCATAGAATCCCCCTGTACACAATGGATGTTTTAATTAATCCGCTGTGAATTAGGTATTTATGTTTTATATGATTCAGGCTGATTCTGGTGTGGAAATCAACGACCAGAATGGGGATTATCTATCTAATTTAACTTCATATAAATAGATATTTAGTAATGATTCAGCATCTGTGCTGACTGCAGTTAGTCTTTTTTCAAATATGCTGGTGTCTTCATTAGATATGTTGATAACCACGTCAAGTACTTTGTTGAAAGCATTGCATGCACTTTCATAGGTGAATGTGCCACTTTTCACTGCTTTTTTTAAGTACTTTTCTATCTTTTTGGTGGAAAAATAAATGGCCGGTTTCAAAAATACTGTTTTCGAAGCAGCTTCACCTGGGGCAATTGATTCTTTGGATAGGTATAGCTGATTGACCAAAAGTCTTTTCTTTCCAATTTCTACTCCGAATGCTTCATTTTTCACATCCTCGTCTGGCACTTTTGCAAGCCACTCTGCAAATGAGGCGGCTTTGAAACGGAAACTCTCTTTGGGTGTTACAATTTCATGCGAAGTGTCATTTTTTGTAGTAGTAGAAGTGCTACTTGCCAAATAATTTGTTTGAGCACCTACGTGCATCCATGCTGATTGAATCAACATGAGGATTATGATTTGTGTTTTGTTGTATGATTTCATGATGCTGTTCTTTTAATTTAAATTGTAAACAATGCTTTCACGGCACAAAGTAACTTAAAGTATGTTTCTATCTATTTAATAGGGTGTTATATTTCTGTTACAATCTGATTATAAAGCAGTTTCAGTTTCATTGAGGTAAACTTTATCGGGTTACCAATTTTGTATTTTTGCAATTGTTTCTACCAATTTCTCAATGTCTTGTGGATAAACTTCACCTATATTCCCTATTCTGAACGTATCACTTTTTGATATCTTACCAGGGTAGATGATGAAATTTTCTTGTTTCAACGAATGATAAAACTGATTGAAACTATAATTTTCACTATCAGGCGAAAAGAATGATGTGATGATGTGTGACTGAACTGATTTTGATAGTAGCGGTTTGAAACCTAGTTGCTCCATTTTTTGTACTAAGGTGTTTTGATTGGTTTTGTAACGCGCTTCTCTCACAGCTATACCACCTTCAATTTCAAGTTCGATGATGGCTTGTAGAAATGCCCGAACAACGTGGGTGGGAGAAGTGTATCGCCATTTACCATTTCCGCTTTCCATGGCGTTCCACTGGTCGTAAAGATCCAACGATAGAGAACGAGCATTGCCTTTGCAGGCTTCCATTTGTTTTCGTCGTGCTATCACAAAGCTAAATCCAGGCACTCCCTGTATGCATTTGTTGGCTGAGCTAATAAGGAAATCGATGTTCCAATCATGGATGTCCATTGTAGTGCCACCAAAACTGCTCATAGCATCTACAATGGTAATTACCTTATAGTCTTTGGCCAATGAGGTGATTTCTTTCACGGGATTCAAAATGCCCGTGGTGGTTTCACAGTGTACCACAGCTATATGTGTGATGTTTTGTTTGGTGTCTAGTATTTGCTTGATTACCCTTATGTCTGGAACCTCTGTTTCTGGTACGGTGTATTCTACATAGTCAATTTTCAAGATATTGGCTATTTGTATCATCCGCTGTCCATAGGCTCCGTTTGATAGTATGAGCAGTCGGCTTTTTTCATTCACTGCGGACCCAATGACTGATTCCACCCCAAAAGTTCCACTACCTTGTAGTAATACAGATGTGTATTCTTCTGTGTTTTTTGTAGCCAGGGCTACAAGTCTTGTTCTGATTTGCTGTACGATGTTGACATTGTAATCGTCGTCCCATGTGCACCAGTCTTGCATCATGGCTTCTTTCACAGTTTTAGAAGTTGTGAGTGGACCTGGCGTAAGCAAAAGGTATGGGTTTTCGTGCAATTGATTGTTTTTGGTTTCCATTATTGTTGTGTTTGAAATTTTTTCTCATATTTGGTTTTGAAAAATAGATATGCCATCAGTACGGATGCTATGCCAATGGCAGAAACGATGATACTTGAATCTTTGATAAAGTTTAGCCACACCACGTCAGCGTTGAAGAAATTTTTGAATATCACTACTACCGTACTGCCTAGATACCCGAATGCATCGGAGACATACATCACAAACCCGATGTTGCTTACATATTTAAAAGATGAAATCAATCGTTCATACAAGAATGCATTGAAAGGGATATACCCCAGGTATAAACCTATGCCAAGCACCACCATCCATACCTCTCCTGATATTAAGTGAAAATTGAAGAGCATCCCAGCTGAAAATATTAAGAATAGTCCCACGCAGATGATGATAAGTATGGTGTTGAAAGCCTTGTAATTGGACCGAATGATGGTTACAAAAGCAAGGATTATCAGGGTGAAAAATGCCACAGGCAACTCAGTAAGCGTGAAAATAGCTGGGTCGTTGTTGTAACCCAGCTTTGACCATATTTCAGCTGAGAAATTGTCGCGTAGATCCCGAAAAACGGTAAGAATAATGTAGGTGAATACCAGAAATACTATGCCGAAGTAAAATTCATTGAGAAATGCTTTTCTTTCTTGTTTGTTCATCGCTTTTCTTTTGGTTCTCAGCGCCTCGTCTTCTGGGCTAGGCTCAGGCAGACAGTCGAGCAAAAACACAGAGATAAACAGTGGTATCACAAAGATTAATCCGGTGATAAATGGCATGGCAAATTCACTGGCGTCGAAACTCATCATCACCCATTTACCTACCGTTTTTACAAATCCGGAAGCCAGAATAAAACTGATGCTTAGTCCTGCACCAAGTAACTCAGTAAGCTTTCGTCCTTCAATGTAGCTAAACACTACTCCCCAAATCATACCTAGAGGTAGTCCGTTGAGCAACATAAATGGAATGTTGTAAGGCGGCGGAACTACCCAAAAAAGGAGCAGAGCAAATTCAGAAAACAACAGTAGCCAAATGATGTAGGACGCTCTGTGAGTTTTCTCTAGTTCGGAGACATATTTGATGCCTAGAAACTTGCTGAGTGTGTATCCAATCACCTGAAATGTGATGATCCAAATCTTGTAATCTATTCCCCACAGCGAATGCCCTTGATAGAAACCCACAGCAAAAGGTTTTCTAAAGGCATACATACATGAGTAAGTGCTAAGTGCAGCTAAGGTTGCAAATAATGCAAAAACCCATTGAGGTTGAAGGGCTAGCCAGTTGGTTATTCGTGTTTTTAATTCTTTCATTGGTGGTGTGTTGGCAGATATGTGTTATGAAAGGAATGTTTTAAATGCAGCTTCTAATATTGTCAATGCATGCTCCAATTCTGCACTAGAAATAGTCAAAGGTGGTGCTAAACAAAGTACATTGCCTTGCGACACTTTGAAACTTAAGCCATTTTTGATGCAGTAGTACATTATTTTTTCGGCTTCTTCGCAGGCTCTGTTTTTGGTTGAGCGGTCGGTAACTAAATCTAAGCCCCACAGGAGTCCAGAGCCTCTGATGTCGCCAATTTTTTCGTATCGCTGTTGCATTTCTTTGAGTCGGGTGTGGAGGTAGTTTCCTGTCTCCACTGATTTTTGAATCAGTTTTTTGTCTTCAATGTATTTCAATACGGCTATGCCGGCGGCGCTTCCTAGAGGCGACTTCTCGTGGGTGAAATGCCCCACTGAGTTTTCGGCTACGCAGTTAAACCGTTCTGATGTGATTACGGCAGCCATAGGAAATACTCCACCACCAAGCGCCTTGCCTATTGTCACAATGTCGGGCACTATATCAAAGTGTTGAAA
>CANIXM010000101.1 GCA_947471245.1 Paludibacteraceae bacterium
CTTTTCCGCCAAATCAAAGACTTTGTCAAGTGCAACGATATTTGTGCCACTCAGCTTGGCACCATTGAGCATGGCTTTTGCCACTATGGATGCTTGGATGGGTCGGTATGAGGTAAGTAATCCGAGTTTGTTGAGGGAATGCATAAACAGAAGACCGATGCGTTCGCCCAGTCTTTTCTCTTGCCGGTCACCATCCAGCTGACCTGGCCGGAGGATGGTGATGTTCTTAAATGACAGTTGTTGCACAGCATCATCCAGTTCGCCTTTCATTCTCAGATAAAAGTTTTTGGATGAGGAGCTGGCACCTGTGGATGACACCAATACATAAGTCGGTATTCCGTTGGCAGAAGCTAGCCGAGCCACTTGATGTTGATAATCAAAATCGACTTTGTATTGCGCTTCTTTGGTTTTGGCATTGGCCAGTGTGGTGCCTAGAGTAGAAAACAGCACATCGCCCTGAATCAGATGAGCATACTGCTCTATTGATTCGAAGTCAACGATGTGTTCTTTCAGTTTAGGGTGAGTGATGCCAGTAGGTCGTCTCACCAATGAAGTAATCTGCGAAAATTCATTGGATAGACTCAACTGGTTGATGAGTTGTGTACCCACCATACCAGATGAGCCTATTACAATGGCGTGTTTTCGTGTCATTTAGCCGTTGTTTGTTTCATCAATATGTACATCTCTGAATCCTAAAAAGTATAGCACTCCGTCAAGTCCAATGGTAGAAATGGATTGTTGGGCATTTTCTTTGACGGTTGGTTTTGCATGAAATGCTATACCTAGCCCAGCAAGATTGAGCATCGGTAGATCATTCGCTCCATCGCCCACAGCTATCACCTGTGCCAAATCAATTTTTTCGACTTGAGCGATTAGTCTTAGCAATTCGGCCTTCCTTTTTCCGTCAACTATATCGCCGATGTAGTTTCCTGTCAGTTTTCCATCTACTATTTCCAATTCATTGGCATACACATAATCTACATCAAATAGTTTCTTGAGGTAGTTTCCAAAATAGGTAAATCCTCCGGAAAGAATGGCAATTTTAATTCCACATTTTTTGAGAATAGACATCAGTCGGAATGCCCCATCCATAATTGGTAGAGTCAAGGCTATTTGTTCCATCACACTTTCATCCAATCCTTTGAGCAATGCTACTCGCTGTTTGAAACTTTCCGAGAAATCTATTTCTCCCCTCATGGCTGCCTCTGTGATGGCTCGTACTTGTTCGCCTACGCCAGCACGGTCTGCCAGTTCATCTATCACTTCGGTTTTGATAAGGGTAGAGTCCATATCGAAGCAGATAAGTCGTCGATTTCTTCGGAACATATCGTCCTTTTGAAATGAAATGTCAATCCCTAGTTCGCTTGAGAATTTTAAGAATTCGGCAGAAAGCTTACTTTTGTCTTTTAGGTCACCACGTACAGATAATTCAATGCATGCTTTTTGATCGGTTAAAGAATCTTCAGCATTAAGTGGTAATCTTCCTGTAAGGCGCTTTATGGAATCGATGTTTAGGTTTTGTTCCAAAATCGAGTTAGTCACTATCGAAAGATGTTTTGCGCTAATAACCTTCCCCAGTACAGTTACAATATGTCTGTTTTTACCTTGTCTATTCACCCAGCTGGTATATCGTTCTTCGGTGATGGGCGTAAATCGTACCGAAAGATTCAGCTCAGTACACTTAAACAGCACTTCTTTCAAGATATTACCCGACTCAGTGGCATTAGAGACTTTAAAGAGTATGCCTAATGATAGCGTTTGATGAATGTCTGCTTGACCAATGTCTAAAATAGTGGCATTGTAAACCCCTAAGATATTTGTAACGGCAGTTGTAACACCTGGTTTGTCTTCTCCTGAGATGCTGATTAGGATAATTTCGCTGTTTGGCATGATGATTTTTTTGTTTTGAAAGTGTTTTGAAATTAATGATTATTGACAATTCATAAACGCCTGCATGTAGCATTTGTTCATCTGAGTTATTTGGATTTTTTTGCTTGGTATTTTTCGAACGTTTCTAGTGTGTTTTCAACATATCGAAGCGTTTCATTACTACGGAATCTTCCATATTTCACCACAGGGTCCTGATAGTATTTGGGGTCACTCTCTTTTTCTAAGTAAGTAGCCACATTGTCAAACCAAATGGTCGGATCTTTGCCATATTTTTTGGTCAGTGCAATGGCATCAAACACATGCGATGGTCCTGAATTGTAACTGGCAAGTATGAATTTTATTCGCTCTTCCTTATTCTCAATTTTTCGAAATAGTAGGTTCAAACTTTTGATGTATTGCACACCAGCCTCAATATTCATTTCAGGAACGAAAACAGTTTGTCTGTCCAGACCGAAATTGGCAGCCGTACGAGGCATCAGTTGCATCAGTCCTGCTGCTCCTGCCCATGACACTTCAGATTTGTTGAACCTCGACTCTTGAAACGCTACTGCCGCCAATAACCGCCAGTCCCAATCAATAAGACTAGCGTATTTTTTAAACAAATGATCATAAGGAGATACTGCTCCTTTGGGTATAGCTATGTGACGAAGGGATAGGTATGGGCTTTTTTGCCAGTACTTCGCACTTAGTCGTTGTTTGTAAAGTTCCGTATTTTTATTGAGCGCCCAGTCTTCAATGGCCTGCTTGAGTTGCGGAAAGTTATTGTTTATCAACCATCCATTTCGCTGATTAAATCCGATTTGAAAATGGCAATCTAAGTTTTTGTGATACGATTTGTAAAGTAAACCAGTGTTTCTATATGTTAGGGTGTATTGAATCTTTTGATTGGCCACCATGTCTATCAATTCTTCATTGGTCAGTGAGTCTGCAGCTAATTCGATATTTATTTTTCCTCCGATTTCATCATTGATCGACTGTAATCGTTGGTGGAATATGCTGTTGGCTTTTACTACCACTGTTTTTCCTTCCAGCTCTTTTATTTCTCCTATTCGTTTGGCTCCACCGTTTTGAATCAACACTTGATATGAATAAGGCTGAGGGAAAACGAATGTGAAGTGTTTTTTTAGTGTTTTAGTTTCAATGAGGTTGTAGGCTACAAGGTCAATTTTATGTTCGCTCAACAGCTTGATTAATTCTTCTTCGTTTTTAGCAATTGAAACTTTGATCTTAACATGCAAGTGTTTTGCAAGTAAACTCACCAATTCATAATCGTATCCCATCACTTCATCTCTGAAAATAAAGTAAGAGGTTGATCCATACATTGTGCCTACACGTAATGTGTCTGATTGGATAATTTTTGGTAAATCTGCACACAACGGATGCTTATGTCCTTGTTTTTTATTACAAGATAAAAGACATAATGTGATGAACAGGAATAGGTAAAGTTTTCGTTTGAAAATCATGAAAGCTAGATTATTTCAATGTTTTCATTTTTTATCAGATCCATAGATTTCATTTTGAGAAATACTTGTGCTGTGGCTATTACATCTTTTTGACAGTAGGTCGCTATTCTTTCAAGGTTGCCTTCATTGTAATATACTGATGCTACTTGGCTTCCGTCTATATCGTCTTTGGGTGTGGGAATGTCAAATACGGCAGTGAGTAATTTGAGCGAAGTGTAATTTTTATAGTCTCCAAATTTCCACAATTCTAAGGTGTCTATAAATGTAATTTCCCAGGGTTTTTTTGTAGCTATTTGGAAAATAGGAGGAAGGTGAATCCCATTGATAATCATTCGTCTACAAATGTATGGAATGTCAAATTCTTTGATGTTATGTCCACAAAGGGTATGGTCTTTGGTAATGCAAAATTTAATTACCAACTCAATAAATTCATTCAACAAACTCTTTTCATCATGGCTTTTGAACGATTTGGTGCGAAAATGCATCTCATTGTTTTTGAAAAAAATATATCCGACTGAAATGCAAATTATCTTACCAAATTCTGAATAAATGCCTGCACTGCTTTGATATGCTTCGGTGGAAGTGATGTTTTCATCATATTTTTCAGGCATCCGTTTGGAAATAAGCTTATATTTATCGTGCCATGCGTGCTCTAAAGCTGGTGATAAATCCGAAAGCTCTCGGGTCTGAGGCACGGTTTCGATGTCTAAAAAAAGTATGCGCTGAAGTTCGGTAGCTTCCATTTTTTTATTGTTCGTTTGAACAACTAAGATAAGTAAAATTTCTTTCTTTTACTTGTTCGTTTAATATTTTTTAGGAAGTTGATATCCACTTTTCAGAGTTTGATTCAAATCAAAGCATGTCAGCTCGATTGGGATAGAGAGATTGGATTGTTATTTTTAATCTTCCTTTAGTGTTTGATTGTTTTGGCTTTTATTTTTTATAAGATTTAATTGTTAAACTGTCAGTCAAATAGCTGCTTTTGTTTTATCAGTGAGATTTATAATGTATATTTGTGTTTAACTAACTAAATTAGTGTCATAATGAATGCGTTTGTAAGATTATGGAAGTGGGCTTTTTTAATTGTTGCCATTTTTTATGGCAGCACTTATCTACTCGGTGCAAACGTAAATCAATACTCCATTATTCCTTATCCACAAAAGTTGTTGCCAAAGTCAGGTAACTTTTCTATCAATCCACTGACTGTAATTTATTCGTCACATTCCAATTCTGAAATTTTAAAGTTGGCTCATGAATTTAGAGATCAACTGGTTCGTTCGTCAGGTATGGTTCTCGAAATTCGAGATATGGAACATGTAGATACCACAGGTCTTCAAAATGCGATAGTGATAGGTCTAACAAAAAGCGCAACAGATCAAGCCGGTGAAGCATACGAATTGAGTGTATCCAAAAATCAGATTGTAATGACAGCATCTGCTCCCAATGGTGTTTTTTATGCTTTGCAATCATTGTATCAATTGATGCCAGTCCAAATCTATAGTAAGAAAGAGGTGACGTTGAAAAAATGGACGGTCCCATCGGTTTATATTTCTGATTTTCCACGGTTTTCATACCGTGGCTTACATTTAGATGTTTCTAGGCATATCTATCCTGTTCAGTTTATCAAAAAGTACATTGACGCTATGGCTATTCACAAATACAATGTGTTTCATTGGCATTTGACAGATGATCAAGGGTGGAGAATAGAAATAAAACGTTATCCTAAACTTACAACAGTTGGAGCGTATCGTGATCAAACATTGGTGGGATATTACTATGAACGCTTCCCTCAGATATATGACAAAAAGCCCTACGGAGGTTTCTACACACAAGCTGAGGCTAAAGAAATAGTTGAATATGCCAAGAATAGATACATCACAGTTATACCAGAAATAGAAATGCCTGGACATGCTCAGGCTGCTATAGCAGCTTATCCTTATTTGTCATGCAATCAAAGTACAAAAATCAAAGTGGCTACCAGTTGGGGTGTGTTCAAAGATGTTTTTTGTACGCGTGAAGATGTTTTCAGATTTATAGAAGGTGTACTTACAGAGGTAATGGAAATTTTTCCTAGTACATACATTCATATTGGTGGCGATGAGTGTCCCAAGGATAGATGGAGGATGTGTCCAGATTGTCAGGAAAGAATTCAAAACAACAAATTGAAAAATGAAAAAGAACTTCAAAGTTATTTTATTCATCGGGTGGAGTCTTTTTTAAATAATCATGGAAGGCAAATCATCGGTTGGGATGAAATTCTTGAAGGGGGCTTGGCTCCCAATGCATCCGTGATGGCTTGGAGGGGTGTGCAACATGGCATTGAAGCTGCTAAGTCAAAACATAATGTGATAATGACTCCATTGGCCTATTGCTATTTTGATAAGTATCAAGCAGACCCTACAACTCAGCCCAATCACCAATCGACAGCTATTGGTGGTTTTTTACCACTTGATATGGTGTATAATTATGAGCCTGTTCCTAAAGAAATAAGTGATGAGGATGCCAAGTATATAATCGGAGCACAAGCCAATGTGTGGACAGAATACATGCCAGCGTCTATCAATGTAGAACGGATGGTTTATCCACGAGCATCAGCCATGTCTGAGGTGTTGTGGACGCAGCCAGATAAAAAGAGTTGGGAGCGATTTAGTAATTCAATGCTTACCCAGTTTAAGCGCTTCGATATCATGGAAATGCACCCATCACAAGTTTTTTTTAATGTGGATTTCACTTCGAATATTACATTGGATAAGCAGTTTCATGTGAAATTGTCTTGTGACCATCCAGAAGCTCAAATACGCTATAATTTTACAGGGAAAGTCCCCACGACAAATGACTCACTTTATAAATCAGCCATTTCACTCACTGACTCAACACTTATTACTACCGCATCATTCGTAAAAGGTAAAATGATAGGCGTGCCATTGTCTAAATCATTTTTAGTAAATAAACTCACCGGATTGAATTATACAAAAACACTTAACAACACGCCCTATGATGGAGGTAATAAATCTGCACTCACTGATGGCGTCAGAGGTACTACAAAAGTGGCAGCACAATGGGTGGGAGTGAGTAAGGGGTCTGACGGAGAGGTGATTATTGATTTACAGAAGATACAGCCCATTCATAAGTTCTCGGTAGGTTTGCTCAATGCGCCATCGCTGTGTGCTATCGAGTCACCACGCATCCAACTTCTTGGTTCGTTGGATGGTGTGAAGTATGTGCTGTTGGCTGACAAGTCGTTGCCCTATTCCAATTCTCCGAATTGGGAAATACTTCGTCCTCAAATCAGTTTTCCTAAAATGAATGTGCGGTACTTAAAATTGGTTCTGAAATCACCATATCCTTGCAACACCACAAAAATAGAAGGAAATGACGGTACTCCTATAATTTTTATGGATGAAATTGTGGCATGGTGATCAACGTCTGAACGAAAAATAAAATGCCCGAGCTACATTGAGTAACTCGGACATTTCTTTTATTTGTTGTTGAATGATGATTGATTACATCATGCCACCCATTCCACCGCCCATCGGCATTTGTGGAGCTGGATTATCTTCTTTCTTTTCAGTAATTAC
>CANIXM010000102.1 GCA_947471245.1 Paludibacteraceae bacterium
AGTGGTCCAGCAATATTTCCAGCAATATTTAAATTCGTATTGATAGGATAAATATTGATATTATTGTAATTTGACATTCCTAAATACCCCGATTGATAAAGTACTGCTGTTCCAGATTCTGTCACATTACCATAAATTTTTATGTCATAGTTCAATCCAGCAGAGTGTGATCCATCATTAAATTTTGAGAATGCTGCCTGAAGGGTTCTATACTTAGCTTGTAAAGCACCTGAAGTAATATACACATGTACTGGCAGATCCACCACTATCTCAATGGCTCCTTGACAAGGATCAGTAGCAGATCTACTTGCATTAAAATAATCGGTAGTAACTCCCGTTCCAACTACAGCATACAATCTTGTATTTGTTGGGGTAAATGAAATTGATGTTGGATTTGTAGTTGCACTAGGTGATATTTGTGGATCGATATTTAAGCTACCTACATCTTGTAATGTAGCCGAACGCCATGTTAGAATTGTAGAGTAATTAGTTCCAGCATACGACCCTAAAACACCCCCCGAACCAGATGCATAGTAATCATTATAATCCAATGTAATACTTGAGCTTTGAGCTAAAATGCCATAGTGTAGGTTGGATCCAGAAGTTGTAGATCTGGCATTGTAAAAAATATTATTTTTATAAGTTCTGGTAGATGAAGCGGCATTGTATAAGCAATAAGAAGGATTTGAATTACCAGCTGCCACAGTTCCCGAAAGGAATATTGTATTGTAATAGATGTTAGTTACACAAGTAGGATCTGCTGAATCATATATACCATAAATAGTAGTCGGTGTATTGCCGCCTAAATATATTATATTGTTGTAATAATTTATTGACCCAGCCCAAGCAAACAAGTTATTATAGCATCCATATAATGAAGCTCCAGTGGAAGTAGCACCGACTGAAAAATCATGTACATAATTTCCATACACAGAGTTAGTTCCTGTATTGACAACGTATAACCCATAGAGTTTAGCTGCAGCAGCCCCACTCAAATTGGGTGCTGATAAATTGTATATAATGTTGTTATAGATTGCACCTGTATTACCAGTGGCTATTGTGTACCAAATACCAATTATACCTCCGGCAAATGTCGAATTGTTGTTGTACAAATTGTACACACTTGAATTTGATATATTCACTACATCACTTTTAGCCAAAATACCTGTTACCGAAGATGGTGAACCTGCATTTGACACAACAGTGTAAGCGTTTGAGTTCGTTAAATCATTTACTGTATTTGAAGTTAAATTGGTAGTTCCTGATCCTGATGCAAAGATTCCCACTACCACACCAGCAGTAGCACTATTTGTATTAGTTGTGCCATTTGTTAGATTTCCAACAGTATTTGAACTTACAGTGTTAGTCCCTGTACTATTGTTGTAAATTCCATACACTACTTGTGGTTGACCAGTAGAAGCACTATTAGCCTTGATGCTATTGGCAACTCCCCCTATTATATTGTTGCTTATAGTAACACCTGGTGAAACATTACTAATACCATAAATATCTACATCATTTGCAGGTGTGCCAGTATCATCGGTAGTAATAGACCCAATTCGATTTTTTTGACAATTGGCTGCTACAGTTGTTGAGGTAATATTAATACCATAGATAGTTGGCAAATTAGTACCAGAGTTTACATATATGCTTCCAGTAGTAGTGTTATCACCAATATTGTTTCCCGTGGTAGTTCCAATATTTACTGTTCCAGCACAGCCTGTTCCCACATGAATACCTGTCCAAGTACGCGTATTTTGAGCACCATTCATCACCCAACTGATGTTCTTCAACGTATTGCCTTGTATACTAGTAGTTCCAGAAGGCGTGCTTACGGAGATACCAAAAAACGAACCCCCAGTAGCGGTTTTGGTCCATGCAGATCCACCACATGAAGCTGCAGTTCCACCAATGTAATTACCTGAAATTGTAATACCTGTTGTACCCGAAATGACTGTATTGGGGGCTGTATTTACGTCCGTTCCAGATACACATATCGCAAAATAATCTACCCCTGCAGCTAAGTTCGCAGTTTCATAAATACTATTTCCCGAAATAGACCAGTTGGTGTTGTTGTCCAACACCCTTATTCCATAACTTGCAGAAGTTGACTGCGAAACACAGTTGTATATTTCATTGCTAGATATGCTAATGTTATCATTTGCATGACTTGCCGTTCCTGAAGCATAAATGGCACAATAAGGTCTGTTGCCTGAAGCATTCGTAATTTTATTGTTTTGCAGTGCATTGTTACTATTTCCACTTCCTGAGGCAGTAGTGAAGCAGATGATACCGCTTGATGTGTTGGTTTCACTACCGTAGATATTACAATATTTTACTATATTAGAGGATGCATCGGAAGTAAAAAGCAGGGTGGTGTTGTTAGCTCCGTTACCACTGTTGGTGTTAGTAATAGTTAGCGATTGGGTAGTACCAGTCTGATTCACTCGTCCATCAATGGTGACATTATCGGCTCCATTTAGACTTATTAATGGCAATGCTGAATTTCCAGATATAATACATCCGCCAACTGTAGGGTAAATAGTTACGTCGGTATAACTTGCAGCTCCACTGCCACTGGCATTGAGTACAGCTGATGTCTCAGTAGTACTGCCAATAATCTGCAATACGATGGAACCATTCATGCTGTTAAGGTTGTTATTGATGTCATCAAAAGCAGCCTTAAGAGTGGTGTAATTTCCAGCAGGACCTACTGTCTTAGTTATAGACAACGCAGAGCCGATTGACACAAAAAATGTCAATACGATTATTATTGAATTTCTTATTATTGAATTTTTCACACTTATGAAAGGAACTTTTTTTTGAAAAACGAACTAGAAATAAGGACAATAAGTCAAATCCAACCAAACAGAACAAGACCAATGAAGCAAAGATAGCAATTAATGTAATTTAAAAACTACATATTTTTGTTAATTAATCATCCAAAAAGGCGAAACCTAGTAGTCCTTTTAGACTAAATTAGCACCATCAAAGAAATTAGCGCCAGATTTTCATGGGTATAAGGAAATAGGTGGAAAAGGGAAAAAGGAGGAAAATAAACCACAAAAGGCACAAAAGTAAGAGAGAAGAATGAAGAATGAAGAATGAAAATTGAGCCAATACCGATAGGTATCTCTGTTGTGTCCTTTATTCGAAAATCCTTTTTCTATTCTAAATTTTCAATTTTTGCTTTTGTGCCTTTTGTGGTTTTTTTGGTTTTTATGTGTTTCCCAGTTACCATGCCATCTTTCATCTACCAAAAGGCTCCAAGTGAAAAATCACTTAGAGCCAATAGTAAACAAATAAACACGAAAACAAGTTTAGTATCTCTTCTTATACCCACCAATTCTGCGGTCTGAACTTCCACCACCTGATGGTCTGCTGTTACGGTCACCCAACTCACGGTTGCGCCAAGGTTTTTCACCACCGGCACTCGCTGCAGGACGGCTACTAGCTCTGTCGCCTCCACGGTAACCACCCCCACGTGAGTCACCTCCAGAAGAGGTGCGTGCGCGATATTCAGGTTTGCGACTGGCACCCCCCTCGAATGATTTGCTGCCTTTGGCTTCGCTTACTTCCAAATCAGTATCGCCCGTAAATGCAGCCATAACTTTATCTACTTGATCAGCAAACACATCAAAGAAAGTAAATTTGTTGGTCACTTCGATGGCACCAATGCTAATGGATTTATCACCCGTTACGTCATTGATAATTCCAAGAAAACGTTTAGCATCAATGCCTTCACGTTCGCCAACATTCATTTTCAGACGAATGCGTCCAGCTGGTTTTGGTCCACGCTCATTTCTATCGCCCCTGTCACCACGCTCTCCACGCTCACGTGTGTTACCTTCTGGGATATTCAGATCCTCCGCATTTTTATAGTATGATAAGAACCTATTAAACTCAAGTGAAACAAAGCGCTTCAAGATTTCTTCCTTGCTGAGATACTCCAACTGCTTCATGATCTGTGCCATATAAGGCAAGATTTGCTCTTCATTCACATCCACATTTTCCATGCGGTCTATCAAGAAAAACAATTGCTTCTTGCACACTTCCAATCCATTAGGAATTTGCTCCTGTGTGAATTGTCTTTTAAGCATGCGCTCTATGTCTTTGATTTTGAAGCGCTCTTTGGAATGGATGATAGATACGGCAATTCCTTTTTTATTGGCACGACCTGTACGACCGCTACGGTGTGTGTAAATCTCCACATCATCCGGAAGGTTGTAGTTAATCACGTGCGTTAAGTCATTCACATCCAATCCACGAGCTGCCACGTCGGTAGCCACTAGCAACTGGATATTGCGAATGCGGAATTTTTGCATCACATTGTCACGTTGCGCTTGTGATAAGTCACCATGAAGTGCATCAGCATTATAACCATCGTGCATCAATTTATCAGCCACTTCTTTGGTTTCCTGGCGAGTACGACAGAATACAATACCATAAATATCGGGATTCAAATCCACGATACGTTTGAGCACCATGTAGCGTTGACGAGCCTGTGACACATAATAAATATGCTCTACATTTTCATTTCCCGAGTTTTTTACTCCAACAGTAATTTCTTCGTAATTCTTCATATAGCGCTTCGCTATATTGGCAATTTCCTTAGGCATGGTAGCCGAAAAAAGCATGGTACGACGCGTATCTGGTGTACGCTCAAGGATGGTTTCGATATCCTCTTTGAAGCCCATGTTCAGCATTTCGTCCGCCTCATCAAGTACCAAGAAATTGATGGCACCCAATTCAATTTTTCCCCGTTCTATCAAGTCAATCAATCGACCAGGGGTGGCCACGATGATTTGTGGTGCAGTGTCCAACTGACGTAGTTGGGTGCGAATATCCTCACCTCCATAAACAGGTACCACACGCATGCCACGCATGTTTTTCGAGTAATTCTTCAAATCATTCGAAATCTGAATACATAGTTCGCGAGTAGGTGCTAGCACCAGGGCTTGTACCTCTTTGCGCTGTGCATCTATCAGGTTCAACACTGGCAACCCGAAAGCAGCCGTTTTTCCAGTTCCAGTCTGTGCCAAAGCCACCAAGTCGGCAGTTTTTTCAAGCATAAACGGAATGGATTGTTCTTGGACGGGCATAGGATTTTCATAGCCAAGTTCTTCGATAGCCGAAAGAATCTCGTCCTTTAAGTTCAATTCTCTAAAAGTCATTTTGTAGTTTTTAGTACACGTTTCGAGTAGTAAATCCGGTGATTCTTTCATTCCACGAATGAAAACGTGTACCTAATTGTATGCGGACTGCAATGTTAATGCAGTGATTTTCGGACATTTACTCAACAACGCGCGGTTGTTATTTTTCGAGTGCAAAGGTAGTGATAATATTCCTAATAAAACAAGCTGTGTCAAAAAAGTTTGAAAATGAGGTGGATATCATCGGATTTTAACAATAATGGGGATTCAAACCACATAGAGACATAGTGAAAGAAAGCCAGAATAATGAGTATGATTTAGACAAAGCCCCCTCCGACTCCCCCGAAAAAGGGGGAGAGAAAGACGCACAAACCAAACGACAAATTTCACCCCTCAGCATTGGCTGTAAGCCAAATATATTCTAGCCCAATGGCAACGCCTTGGGTAAAGATGGTTTGGGTATGCTATGTTTTTTCTACAATCATTTCATCCCGCTGGGATTGATGGGATGTCATTTTCATATTATTCCCCTTTAGAGCTTGTCCCGTCATAAACGGGAGGTCAGGGGTCAGGGTCTTACCTGATGCAAAAAAGAGAAACTCTTTCGAATCTCTCTTTTCTGGTTAGTTAGTGATTGTCAAGACCAAGCCTCAGACAGTGCGCGGACAAGACTTTTAGCGCAACTTAGGCGGAGCCTAAGTTGACAAAGTTGACACTGCTCAAATTCAATTATTGTTATTCTTATATCGAATTCACGTTAGATTATATCCTCTCCATCACGTAGTTTATCCCATCCTCGATCATAGTTCTTACCTTTTACCTCAAACCATGCTTCCAATGGAGTTTCGTTAAAGCATTTAACATGCCAATCCACAATTTTTTTTAATTTGTTATATATATGAATACATGCTTTTTCTTCAGAATCATACCTAAATATTGCACCTGCCGGACAACCTCTATCATCACGGCTATGAACGACCCATTTACCATCCTCCTGACTGATAATAATTCCAGGTCTTAACTCTCCATACAAAGAAAAACTGTCTGGTGAAGCACCAATCTTCATTAATTCATTTTGTAATTCTGTTCTATTCATACATTTTTTTAAGGTAAGGTAATTTTTACAATTGTAAAAAATCCATGTTCTCTTAATGTGTTAATTGAAACAACAGAGTTACATTGAGGACCACCACCTAAAGAACCATTCCATGGAGCTGCAGTTCCTGAAAATCCATTAAAGGGTTTAACAACATTTATTTGATATTGTTGAGACAGATCAGTTCCTGACAAAAGTGATCTAGCATCAGGAAACACAACCTGTGGCAGCTCATAAAATTTGCTCCCTTATTTCTCAAACTGATTCTCTTTCACAGGTAGAGGCGCCATTGGCGCCTCTAGATTGTAAAAATGGGTGGTAAATTTCTGACTATTAATTAGCCACAGTAAGCAATTGTTTTCTAGCATGTTGCTGAATTGCTTTCATTACAAAGTCTGGTGCTGCACATGGTTTCCATGTTGCTGCAACTACAAATGCTAATTCGGTCTCAGCTTCGTTTATCAGCTCATTCTTTTCATTATACAGTTGATAGAAGAATACCAATCTTACTCCTTTTATCGACTTCAGAGTTGTTACCACTGTGAGTAATTCATCATAACGGGTGGTTTTGATAAACTTGAAATTCATGCTTAAAACAGGAATCATAAACCCTTGCTCTTCCACTTGACTGTAAGCAACTTCAATGCTTCTAAACAATTCCCACCTTGCTA
>CANIXM010000103.1 GCA_947471245.1 Paludibacteraceae bacterium
AAACTACCCCCGCCCGAGAAATAAACATTTAAGTTGGAGCCTATGGCTGCGTTGCCAGATTGAAGACTTTGATAATTATCTGCATTCGTGTTGTAATAGGTTTTGGTCAAGTAGCTTGCACCCATGCCCGCTTTTACTCTAAGTTTGAAGAACTTTGTTTCCAATAATCTGAAGTTCATGTAGGGGTAGAGTGCAAAGGCATCACCTAGCAGGGTCGGATTGCCAAGGCTCAACCATACTGCACCTAAGCCCACGATGGGAAAATTATTGAATTGCTGCCATGGTTTTTCACCTAATGTTTGAAATTCAACAGACAGTTCGGCGCCAGATACTGGTTGGTCAATAATTTTTTTGATTTGTTTGTCGTGCGGGTAAACGCTGCCTCGGATGGCTTGAAATTTAATGCCATACCCTGCTGAGGATTGTGCCCCTGATTTCGACAATATGCATCCACTAAGGAAGATGATGAGGGCAATTTGTCTTGCGAATTTCTTTCTTTGATTCATTTATTTTGGTTATCTTTACACCGCAAAATTAGTAAAAATGACTGAATATCTGATTTCTTAGCAACCGTTTGCCTGAAATATCCAATTTTATTCCTTCTATGTTTTCAATTTATAAAAAAGAGCTGAGTTCGTTTTTTAGTAATGCCACTGGCTATATCGTGGTGGGGATGTTTCTATTACTCACAGGGTTGTTTCTTTGGGTTATTCCTGGCGAGTACAATGTACTTGATGCAGGATATGCCAATGTAGATGGGTTATTTTATCTCGCTCCGTGGTTGTTTCTTTTTCTTTGTCCAGCGGTAAGCATGCGGATGATAGCCGAAGAAAAGCAAACAGGCACATGGGAATTGCTATTGACAAAGCCAGTGGGTAATATTCAGATTGTAGTAGGAAAATTCCTTGCAGCTTGGACATTGGTGCTGCTAGCTTTATTGCCTTGCACGCTTTATTACTTTACAGTGTCCTATCTCGCAGAACCAATAGGAAATGTGGATTCAGGAGCATTTTGGGGGTCGTTTATAGGTTTGATTTTCCTTTCAGGAGTTTATGTAGCTGTGGGAGTCTTTGCGTCATCGCTGTCCAAAAATCAGATTGTGGCTTTTGTTGTTGCCTTAGTATTGTGCTTTCTTTGCTATTATGGCTTCGAGTTATTAGGCAGCTTTTTTACTGCCGGTCAGACCATTCAGCTGTTGGAAGGATTGGGCATACATGCACATTACAAGTCCATGAGTAGAGGCGTAATCGATTCTAGAGATTTGATTTATTTCATACTTTCTTCAGGACTGTTTCTAGGTGCTACGGTGTGGAAGATTAAAATACAGTGATAGTAATGTCTGCTTTTTAGATAGAACATTTTTTTTATTTACTACTATCTAATCTGAATGCTCCATTCTGCCAAACAAGATTCTAATAAAACAATACAACTTCACACCCCATCCTTCGGCGGGGCTTGGAAGGCTTAAATTTTCAAACACATGAAACGAGCACGACAAATAAGCTTTGACACACAAGGAAATGTTTATGTGCGAGTTCCATCTGACAATTAAAAAAAATTATAAACACATGAAACCATTAATACTAATAACCAATGACGATGGTGCTGATGCGCCTGGAATAAGTTTGCTCACTCGTCTGATGAAACAGATAGGCGATGTGGTGGTGGTAGCACCTGATGGCCCACGGTCTGGACAGTCCAATGCCTTGACTGTGAGTGCACCAATTCGGTACAAAAAGCTGCATGAAGAGGAAGGACTTATAAGTTATTCGTGCACCGGTACACCTACTGACTGTGTGAAGCTGGCATTGAATCAGATAGTACCTCGTCGTCCTGATCTTTTGGTTTCGGGCATCAACCACGGCTCAAATGCAGCCATCAATGTGATTTACTCGGGCACGATGGGTGCAGTGTTAGAAGGTTGTGAGAACGATATTTTATCCATTGGTTTTTCTATCAATAGCCACTCACTGTCAGTAGATTTTAGCTATTTCGAGCCCTATATTTTACAAATCACCAGAGAAGCGTTGTTCAACGGACTGCCACATTATGTGTGCTTGAATGTGAATGCTCCAGAAGGTGAAATAAAAGAAGTAAAAGTGGCTAGACAATGTGATGGGAAATGGGTGAAGGAATATGAGAAACGCATCGATCCTCATGGAAGAGAGTATTTTTGGTTGACAGGTCATTTTCACAACAATGAACCAGACGCACAAGATACGGATGAATGGGTGGTAGCCCATGGAGGTGTAGCCATAGTGCCTGTTTGCGTTGACATGACAGCACATTCCACCATCGAATCTGTGAATAATTGGAACTTATCACCCATCCAACCATGAGTTTAAAAGAATCGATAAAACCCTATGACAAGTTTGGATATGGCATCATACCTGGCATATTAGTGCCATTTATCTTATTTTACTATCTAACGAAAAAGCATTTTCCTTATGTAGATAGCTTTACGGCTACTGTATGGCGAATGTATGACAATGGTATGCTGGGCAATCTGCTTTTGATGTCGATAATCCCGAGTATGTTTGTTGTTTTTATTTTATACAAAATTGAAGCATTCAGATTTGCATCAGGTATCATACTTGGCGCCATGCCTTTTTTAATTAGTGCTGTGTTTATGATGTAAGACGAGTAAACGAGTAGACAAGTAAACGAGTAAACAGCTGGCAGTAAACAAATAAACAAGTAAACAAGTAAAATAATACTAACTACACATCCCCTTCCGCCGTTTATCCCGTCATGAACGGGAGCGGAGACTTGGGGAGGCCAATAGACCATGAAGTATTTTATAATAGCAGGCGAAGCGTCGGGCGACATGCATGCAGCCAATTTGATGAGAGAGCTAAAAGTGGCTGATGAGCAGGCTGATTTTTGCTTCCTTGGCGGCGATTTGATGCAGGCGCAAGGTGGCAGGATGGTGATGCATTACCGTCAAATGGCGTTTATGGGTCTATGGAATGTGATGATGAATCTGCAAACGGTGCTGAATAACATGAAGGTTTGTAAACAAGCAATTCTTGATTATCGCCCCGATGTGGTCATCCTTGTGGATTATCCAGGTTTCAATTTACGCATTGCACGCTTTGTGAAAGAAAATACCTCGGTGCCTGTTTACTATTACATTGCTCCAAAAATTTGGGCTTGGAAAGAGTACCGCATAAAGCAGATAAAGCTATATGTAGACAAAATATTCTCCATTTTACCGTTTGAAAAGGACTTTTTCGCAAAGCACCAATATCAGGTAGATTATGTTGGTAATCCATCCGTAGATTCTATATTCACCCGTCCTAATCAACATCAAAATCGGCAGGAGTTCATTTCCAAAAATGGGTTAGACAATCGCCCAATAATTGCCATTTTATCGGGAAGTAGGAAGCAAGAAATCAGCAAATGTTTACCTCGAATGCTGGAAGGGGCATTGTCATTCAAGGATTATCAGTTGGTTATCGCTGTTGCGCCAGGCATAGATGAATCGTTCTATCATTCCTTTGTTGCCAATACGTCAGTAAAACTTGTTTGTGGTCAAACGTATGAACTTCTTCAGCATGCCTCTGCTGCGGTTATAAACTCCGGCACTGCCACGCTTGAAGCTGCATTGATAGGTGTGCCACAAGTGGTGGTGTATCATATTACATTGGTGAAGTTGATTTATCCGCATCGAAGACTTTTGTTTAAAATAAAGTGGTTTTCCTTGGTCAATTTGATAGCAGAGAAGGAAGCCGTGAAAGAGCTGATAGAGGTATTTACTGTTGAGACCGTAAGCACAGAGCTAGAACGCTTGCTGAACGACACAGCGCATAGACAAAACATGCTAAATGACTATGCGCAGATTCGCATGAAACTTGGTGAAACGGGCACAGCCAAACGAACTGCAACGATGATGGTGGATTACTTAAACAGCAATTTGAAAAATTAATAATCGCTAAAAAGCAAAACGGCATTCTGTCATACTAGAAATTCTTTGTACCTTTGGGCGTTTTTTGAAAAAATGAATTGGTTCTATAACGTTTAAGGTGGGAACACGATATTTGCTTCGCGATATTTGCCTGCGGCGATAATTGCTTCGCGATATTTGCCTTCGGCGATAGTAGCTTCGCGATATTTGCCTACGACGATATTAGCTTCGTGATATTTGCCTACGGCGATAATGCTTTGTGACTTCGTGACTTTGTGTCTTTGTGTTCAAAAAATGCTTTATCAGACGCCGCATGCGACGTCTCTTCAATTATCAATTATCAATTTATTTTCTTGCCTTTTGTGGCTTAAATTCCTCATTAGGTTTTACCTACTTAATTCGTTGTAGAAAAAAAATTATTGACTATAAAATATTATCTAACTAAAAATTATCAACTCATTATTTTCCAAAAATGAAAAATTATAAGTTATTGAACAATGTGTTTGGCTGGTTAGCATTTGCTATTGCTGCTGTTACTTATTTACTAACCATGGAGCCAACAGCCAGTTTTTGGGATTGTGGTGAGTTTATTTCTTCTGCTTTTAAACTCGATGTGGGTCACCCTCCTGGTGCTCCATTTTTTATGTTGATGGGGCATTTCTTTGCATTGTTTGCCAAAGATACCACTCAGGTGGCCTATATGGTCAATTCCCTTTCGGCTTTAGCTAGTGCCGCCACTATTTTGTTTTTGTTTTGGACCATTACAAATATTGCTAGGAGTATTGTAATAAAGTCAGAAGAAGATTACACCACTAGCAATATTATAGCCATTCTGGGTACTGGATTAGTGGGTGCATTGGCGTATACTTTTTCAGATACATTTTGGTTTTCCGCTGTGGAAGGTGAGGTGTATGCTTCTTCTTCTTTGTTTACAGCCATTGTTTTTTGGGCAATATTGAAGTGGGAGAGCGTTGCTGAAGACAGAGGATCAGATCGTTGGTTGATTCTTATTGCTTATTTAATGGGCTTGTCCATCGGTGTCCACTTGTTGAATTTGCTAGCTATTCCAGCTATTGTATTGGTTTATTACTTCAAAAACTATAATACCAGCACTCGTGGTGTAGTACTGGCAATGTTAGCCTCATTTGTCATCTTGGCATTTGTACTTTATGGGCTGATACCAGGTTCTGTAGAAGTGGCAAGTTGGTTTGAACTTTTGTTTGTAAACAAGCTAGGCTTTTCGTTCAACACGGGACTTTATGTGTATTTATTCCTTGCAGTAGGGCTACTTAGCTGGGCCATATACGAAAGCTATGTAGATAAAAGCTATTTGAGAATGACCATTGCTTTTGTGTTGGCTTTTACGATAGTTGGGATGCCATTTTTGGGAAGTAGTGTGTGGCTTGGTTTGTTGATTATTGCTGCTATATCTGCATTTTTCTACTTCAAACGCGAAATTGTAACTAGCCGTTGGTTAAATACGCTGTTGGTAATGATGACTGTATTGATGATTGGTTATTCTACTTATGCGGTGATAGTGATTCGCTCTTCAGCTAAACCAACCATGGATCAGAACGCACCAGACAATGTGTTTTCGCTAAAATACTATTTGAATCGCGTGCAGTATGGCGACAACGGACATTTATTGTATGG
Organism: Paludibacteraceae bacterium; assembly: GCA_947471245.1. GTDB lineage: Bacteria > Bacteroidota > Bacteroidia > Bacteroidales > Paludibacteraceae > Paludibacter. Next base: position 5,561 of record CANIXM010000103.1, read on the forward strand.
TCCAGTGTATAGTGCACCAGTCAAATTGAAAATTGAAGGCGAAACCTGTATTCCTGTCACCAAGAAGGGCGACGCGATGTATACTAAAAAGCCCAAAAAGTCGCCAACAGATAAAGATGAGTATTTACTCACTGGGTATAGAACGGAGTATGTGAAGAATGAACAATTTGAAATGCTCTTTCCACGTATGTATAGCACTTCATCATCGCATATCGAAGCCTATAAGAATTGGGCAAACATCAAAGGTACTCCTATCACGTTTGATTATTGTGGTCAGCAACGCACCGAAATCAAACCAACCTTTGGTGAGAACATCAAATTTTTCTTCGAATATCAAGTGTTGTATATGTACATGCGCTATTTTATGTGGAATTTTAGCGGACGACAAAACGACCTTCAAGGTAGTGGCGAAGTGGACAAAGGTAACTGTATCACAGGATTTGGATTTATAGATAATGCGTTACTTGGTGATCAAACCAATATGCCTGCTGAATTTTCAAAAAACAAAGGACATAATGTCTATTATTTGCTCCCATTGTTGTTGGGTGTGATTGGTATGATTTATATGTTCAAGTCTGGCAAGAAAGGCAAAGAGGGCTTTTGGATAACTGCACTGTTGTTTTTCTTGACAGGGCTAGCTATTGTAATCTATCTCAATCAAACCCCTTACCAAGCTCGTGAGCGGGACTATGCTTACGCAGGTTCGTTTTATGCTTTTTGTATTTGGATTGGATTTGGAGTATTGGGATTGTACAAGCTGATTGAAAAATATGTACCAAAGACAGTCGCAGCTACTTTAGTTAGTGTTCTTTGTCTGGGTGTGCCAGCACTGATGGCGCAGCAAAACTGGGACGATCACGACCGTAGCAATCGTTATACTTGTCGTGATTTTGGAGCAAACTACCTACATTCATGTGAAGAGAATGCCATCATTTTTACCAATGGTGATAATGATACTTTCCCGCTTTGGTACAACCAAGAAGTAGAAGGCACCAGAACCGATGTGCGTGTATGTAACTTGAGTTATCTACAAACAGACTGGTACATCAATCAAATGAAACGTGGAGCATATAACTCAGCACCACTACCCATATCGTGGACTGAAAAAGATTATATGGATGGGAAAAATGAAGTCGTGTCCGTAGATTCTATGATGCCAGGTGCGTTGGAATTAAAGACAGCTTATGACTTTGTGCTAAGTACCGACCCACAAACCAAAATGCAAGGCGAAGCTTTTATTCCTTCCAAGAAAGTGTATATCAATGTAGATGCGGCTCAGGTGCTAAAAACCAAAACTGTACCTGCTGAAAGAGCTTCGGAAATATTGCCACGTCTGGATATTAACCTATCACGCCAAAT
>CANIXM010000104.1 GCA_947471245.1 Paludibacteraceae bacterium
AAGGCTGAGTTTGTATTTTAAAACGCTTATTACAAGTTAATTATTATGTATTTAACAGCAGAGAAAAAGCAAGAAATCTTTGGACAATACGGTAAGTCAAAGACGGACACAGGCTCAGCAGAGGCTCAAATTGCATTGTTTTCATTCCGTATCAACCATTTGACTGGACACTTGAAGTCAAACAAAAAAGATTATAGCACCGAACGCGCTCTTGTGATCATGGTAGGTAAACGTCGTCGTCTTTTGAATTATCTTAAAGATAATGATATTATGCGCTATCGTGCCATTATCAAAGAATTGGGTATTAGAAAATAATATTCGCTCTCAAAGATGTAAAGGCGTTTCAAATTAATTTTTGAAATGCCTTTTCTTTTTGCATGTATAATTTGCGTTAATCTGTTGTTTGTAATGATGCATTTGATTTATAATATTGGTATTTATTTCTTCAAGTTCTTTCTTCAGGTTGCTTCATGGTTTAATCCCAAGGCAAAAAAGCTAAGTGATGGACAAAGAAATGCTTTGAATGATTTAGTAAGTAAGGTAGATGCATTGTCGGATTACGTGTGGTTTCATGCTGCGTCACTTGGAGAGTTTGAACAAGGACGCCCTGTCATAGAACAGCTGAAAGATCAATATCCAGCGACAAAAATTTTACTTACGTTTTTTTCGCCATCAGGTTATGAGGTGAGAAAAAATTATTCATGTGCTGACGTGGTGGTTTACTTGCCGCTTGATACACCGCTTGATGCACTCTCATTCGTGAATAAGGTTAATATTACAAAGGCAATATTCATTAAGTATGAATTTTGGCCAAATTATTTGTTGGCACTGAAACGAAAGGGAATTGAAGTGTATAGTGTGTCTTCCATTTTTCGCCCTAAACAGGTGTTTTTCCAATGGTATGGCGGGTGGTATTTGAATTTATTGAAGGTCTTTACACATTTGTTTGTTCAGGATGTAGACTCAAAGCTGTTGCTTGTCAAACATGGCATTGCCAATGTGACTGTAAGTGGCGATACGCGCTTTGATAGGGTCAGTGATTTGTGTCAATACGTCAAGCAATTGCCAATTGTAGAGCAGTTTTGTAAAGCCTCTAAGATAATTGTTGCTGGAAGTACTTGGATTCAAGATGAAGAATTGTTGGTTAAATTTTTACAGCAACATCCTGATGTGAAGTTAATATTAGCGCCACATGAAATTCACGATGCTCACATTGCAAAGATAGAATCAATGATGAAAATGAGTTACATTAAATACTCTCAGGCTCAAAGTGATGAATTGATTGGTGCAAGGTGTTTGGTGATAGATGTGATAGGCGTGCTATCTTCTATCTATCGATATGCAGATGTGGCCTATATTGGTGGAGGTTTTGGAGTGGGCATTCATAACACTTTGGAGGCTGCTGTATATGGTGTTCCGGTGGTTTTTGGTCCCAATTACATGAAATTTAGAGAGGCAAGAGACTTGGTTGAGTTGGGTGGAGCATTTTCAGTGGGAGGCTATGATGATTTGAAGCAAACATTAGATAGGCTCTTGGAAGATAATTCTAGTGGTCAGCTTGCCGGTAAGTATGTTCAGACACAAGTTGGTGCAACAGATATGATTATCGAACAAATGTGTAAACTAGCAAACAAGTAAACAAGTAAACAAGTAAACGAGTAAATAAGGGATAGACAGTTCAGTTGAAATCTCTACAAGTGCTCAGTATTTAAAATTGGATTTTGTGGTTTAACCACTTTTTTCGCGAATCAACCAAAGCTATGCAAAAACCATCTATTCCAAAAGGAACAAGAGATTTTACGCCATTAGAAATGGCAAATCGAAATTATATTTTTAATACCATCAAGGAGGTGTTTCGCTTGTATGGGTTTCAACAGATTGAAACTCCTGCCATGGAAAATCTATCGACCTTGATGGGTAAGTACGGCGAAGAAGGCGATAAGTTGTTATTCAAGATTTTGAATTCTGGTGATTATTTAGCAAGTATAGACGAGCAAGAATTGACTCAACGAAATAGCTCAAAATTGACCACCAAGATTTCAGAGAAAGGGTTGAGATACGACCTGACAGTGCCATTTGCACGTTTTGTGGTTCAAAATCGTGACAAGATTACGTTCCCATTTAAGCGTTATCAAATACAGCCAGTTTGGCGTGCAGATAGGCCCCAGAAAGGGCGTTATCGCGAGTTTTATCAGTGTGATGTAGATGTGGTGGGAAGTGATTCGCTACTCAATGAGTTGGAGCTGATTCAGATTGTAGATGAGGTTTATCGTCGATTGAAAATCAATGTGTGTTTGAAAATTAACAACAGAAAAATTCTTTCAGGCATCGCTGAAATTATTGGTCAAGCTGACAAAATTATTGACATCACAGTTGCCATTGACAAGATGGATAAGATAGGTTTGGAGAAGGTGAATGAAGAAATCGCTTCGAAGGGAATTTCTGCTGTTGCCATCGATAAACTACAACCAATCCTATGTCTCAGTGGGAGTAATGCGGATAAATTGAATTCCTTGAAAAGCATTCTAGCTCAGTCAGAAATTGGTTTAAAAGGTGTAGAGGAACTGGAAGTGATTTTGGGTTTGTGTGAGAGGATGAATGTGCAAACAAGGATTGAACTGGATCTGACTTTGGCTCGTGGATTGAATTATTACACAGGTGCTATTTTTGAGGTCAAAGCATTGGATGTAGAAATTGGAAGCATCACTGGAGGTGGACGGTATGATAATCTGACTGGTGTGTTTGGTATGCCTGGTGTGTCTGGTGTCGGCATTTCATTTGGAGCTGATAGGATATACGATGTGTTGAACCAATTGGACTTATATCCAGCGACTAGGAGTGAACAAACTCAATTATTATTTGTTTGTTTTGGACAGGAGGAATTGAATTATTGCCTCCCTTGGTTAGCCGTTTTGAGAAGCAAGGGTGTGAATGTAGAAGTCTATCCCGAACCATCAAAGATGAAGAAACAAATGAGCTATGCTGACGATAAGAAAATCCCTTTCGTTGCCATTGTTGGTGAGTCGGAGATGAACCAAAATAAAATTATGCTCAAGGATATGAAATCTGGCATGCAAGAGATGAAATCGATGGAAGAGTTGATCGAATTCATGTTGTTAAAATGATGGTTTAGAATATTAAATCGTTGAAAATCAGTATTAAATATTATTAATTTGAAGGTTTTTTGATTATTTAACAAAATTGTAATACCATTGTAATCAAACAGTTATGACTTGACTAGAAAACATGTCCTGTTTTAACATTTTTAATTTGATGATATTTGCTTTATATTGCGTCCGTTATCCGTTTATCTCAGAAAAGTTAACCAATTTCACAATCTTCTAATACTATTAATCACCATGAAAAAACACGCATTTTTTCTAGCTACTTTTGTGGCTTTTTTTGTCTTGAGTATAAACCTGTTAGATGCTCAAGGAGTTCAGAAAGGCAGAGGTCATCGCGATTGGGACTATGACCCCAATGCTGGGCAAGCCACCAGCTTCGATGCCAATGGGCATGTGAAGAAATTTAAAGGATATGCCAACAATGCCTCTGGACCTCAAGACAATTCAGCTTCAAAATCGGAAGCTAGAGCTAGTGTCCCAAAGAAGTACAAAGATGTAGATGATGCGTTTGCACAAGTGGCCAACAGAAGTAGGGCCAATGGAGCAATAAGTCCTACAAGCAACAGATACGTGGCACCTCGTCCTGTAACATTTAGTTCTCAATCAGGATTGGCACAGACATCCTATGAGCGCAAGCGAGTAGATCCATCACCAAAAACAGATGTACTCTATGCTAATAATGGTTTGGTGAAAGGCAAGGTTACCCTGGGTGTGGGTGACAACAAAGTTTCGGGGGCGCAATCAGCAACTCGTCAAGCTACCACTTCCAAACCAAAGGCCAAGCCGTCTAACTCTTCTACAATTGATAGTCCACGTTTTTAAAAAATATTATCATACATCAAAAAACAACCAACAGTTGCATGAACTGTTGGTTGTTTTTTTTGTTTACAATACCTGAAACAGTTAGCATTCATCCATAAAAATGCGGGTTATACATCTGTAATTGATTAGAACCATTTTAGCGATAAATTTTTTTTGCGTACTTTTGTGCTGCAAAAAGTAAAATCAAAAAACACTATATTATGTTTCCAGTATCCGATCGTTTGGCAGCTTTGTCTCCTTCCGAAACCCTTGCCATGTCCCAAAAAAGTAATGAATTGAAGGCTCAAGGTCATGATGTGATTAATCTTAGTGTAGGTGAGCCAGACTTCAATACCCCTAACCATATCAAAGAGGCAGCAAAACTAGCCGTGGACAATAATTTTTCCTTTTATTCACCTGTGCCAGGTTATCCAGCATTGCGAAATGCTATCAGTGCAAAGCTGAAATCTGAAAATGGGTTGGAATATAAACCCGAAGAAATTGTTTGTTCGAATGGTGCTAAACAGTCGGTGTGTAATGTTATTTTGGCAATAATTGGCAAAGGTGATGAGGTCATTATTCCAGCGCCATATTGGGTTAGTTATCCAGAAATGGTAAAATTGGCCGATGGCACTAGTGTGATTGTTTCTGCTAGCATTGATCAAGACTTCAAAATCACCCCAGCACAATTGGAAGCAGCCATCACACCCAGAACAAAGGCTTTAATACTGTGCTCTCCTTCAAATCCGACAGGAAGTGTTTACACAAAAGAAGAGCTCAAGGGTCTAGCTGATGTATTAGCAAAATACCCTCAAATCATAATTCTTTCAGATGAGATTTACGAGCATATCAACTATCAAGGACAGCATGAAAGCATTGCTCAGTTTGCCAATGTTAGCGAACGCGTGGTGATTATCAATGGCGTATCTAAAGGCTATGCCATGACTGGGTGGCGCATCGGTTGGATAGCAGCCCCAAAATGGATTGCATCGGCGTGCAACACACTTCAAGGTCAATACACCTCTGGCCCATGTTCTGTGGCTCAGATGGCTGCTGTGGCAGCTTATACTGGCGATCAGTCATGTATTGCTGAAATGCGAGTTGCATTTGAACGTCGTAGGGACTTGGTGGTCGGATTGGCACGTCAGATTTCAGGCTTAAAAGTCAACAACCCTGGCGGTGCATTTTATATTTTCCCCGATTGCAGCTCCTATTTTGGAAAGTCGTACAATGGCAAAGTGATTGCCAATGCAGGTGATTTGGCCATGTATTTATTGGAAGAGGGTCATGTAGCATGTGTGGGCGGAGGAGCATTTGGTGCGCCAGAATGCATACGGTTGTCTTATGCTACGTCGGATGACAACATTGTGAAAGCCCTAGCTAGGGTCAAGGATGCATTGGAAAAGCTTAGCTAAATTAGTTCTGTTTCAAAAGAAATCGTTTAAAAAGAGATTGCCCCTAATCATGGAACGAGCTCTTTTTTTTATTGGACCTCCTTGATGAATCCATCCCAGTCCATGTTCCATGGGTCTGTCTTGCGCCCAGGAGCAATGTCGCTATGACGTAACACGTATTCAATGAGGTAGCGCTTTTTGATGTCCCTAACCAGTTGGACTAAGGCTGCCATTTGATTTTCTGTGGGCGATTCGTCAAATGAGGTTAGTATTTCTATTCCTATAGAGCTGCTGTTGATATTTGACTTCCCATTTGGTAGTTTGCTTTTCCCTGCATGAAATGCTACATTCGACTCGTCAGTAAGTCGAAAGATGGTTCCATCTCTTCCTATCACATAATGAGAGCAGACATGATAAGTGAAAAATTGCTTGATAACCAGGTCAATGTCGTATTTTTCACCACCACTATTGTTGAATACAGAATGTATAATGATGTTGGTGATTCGACGATCTGTGGCAGTTCGATAGCCGAAGTTAATTTTTTTGTTAGTTATTTGCAGGTCAGATTGACTCCAAGAAACAGTGCTATGGAGTGAAAAAATGACAAGGGTCAATAGTTTTAAAAAAAGTGCTTTCATTTCAAAGCGAATTTATTTGTTAACAGCAGTTTGGTCAGACGGTCACCCCCCAGTTATATACACCTAATAAATTAAACCGACAGATTAATTTGCAACACCTTGTTCTTGAGCTATTTCAGTCTTGTCTAACATCTTGATACTTGACTCTATTATACCTTAGTAATGATATTTGACTTACATGCTGATATTTAGGAATTGCATTTTTACATGAACAACCCATTTATATATAACCACACGATGTAGCGAATGAGTTTTCCAGCAAACATTGACAATGCCACCACCCACCACCTGCACCTGAAAAATCCTGATGCAACAGCTATGATATCGCCAATGCCTGGTAGAAAAGTAAAGAATGCCATCCAGTCGCCATAGCGTTGTATGGTGGAGGTAAATTTATCAATTTTCTCTTTTTTGATGCGGAAATATTTCTCTATCCAATCGATTTTGCCCAATAACCCAAGGTAGTAACAAGTCATACCACCAGCCCAATTGCCTAATGTAGCGACTGCAACACATGCCCAAGCATTCATTCCACTGAATACCATCACAGAAAAAACTATTTCGGAGCTAAAGGGCAACACCGTAGCAGCTAAAAATGCAGCGGCAAATAGCCCGAAATATCCCAGTCCAATAAGGCTTATCATAGTTGATGTGGATTGTTAGTGTGAAAATGTATTGTCATGTGTTTGATCTCTTGCTATAATGTTTATAAGAAATTGTAACTGTATTAGTTTATAACAACATGCATTTCAACTCGTAACTATTTCGACACGGCAAATGCAATATTAATCACACAAAAAACGATAAAAACAATTGAATAAAAATCATTGTGTTTAAGTGTGAATGAATGTGAGACAATTACGGAATATAATAGAGCAATAAGAGGTAAGAACCCGACATGTTGCTGAAAAAATAATGCACCCATAG
>CANIXM010000105.1 GCA_947471245.1 Paludibacteraceae bacterium
AAAGCGCAAACATGGCTAACAGGCAATTACAACGAAGAAACCAAAGTTGAAATCCGTCAATTGCTAGACAAAGATGATAAAACAGAGTTAATTGATTCATTTTATCGGGATTTGGAATTTGGAACTGGAGGATTAAGAGGAATAATGGGAGCTGGAACTAACCGTATGAATATCTACACTGTCGGTGCAGCTACTCAAGGTCTGAGCAATTACCTCATCGCACAATTTCCCGACGTGCAACAAATAAGTGTTGTTATCGGTTATGACTGTAGAAACAACAGCAGCAAATTTGCTGAAATATCGGCCGACATCTTTTCTGCCAATGGCATAAAGGTCTATCTGTTCAATGAACTGCGTCCAACGCCTGAGGTATCGTTTGCCATTCGTCAATTAGGCTGTCAGAGTGGTATTGTACTTACTGCATCGCACAACCCCAAAGAATATAACGGGTACAAAGCGTACTGGAATGATGGTGCACAAATGGTAGCTCCACATGATGAAAATGTAATCACAGAAGTGATGAAAATAAAAAGTATTGATGAAATAAAATTCAAAGGCAATCCCGATTTGATAGAAATTATCGGAGAAGAAATAGACACGGTTTACATTGAAAACATCAAAACTCTTTCATTATCACCCGATTCAATCAAACGCAACAGTGATTTAAAAATTGTATATACTCCCATTCATGGCACAGGAGTCAAACTCATTCCATGGGCATTGAAAGAATATGGATTTACCAACATCATCAACGTACCAGAACAGGATGTGGTAAGTGGTAACTTCCCAACTGTAATTTCACCAAATCCCGAAGAACCAGCAGCACTTGATATGGCTGTAAAAAAGGCTATAGAAACAGATGCAGATATAGTAATGGCTTCTGACCCCGATGCTGACCGCCTTGGAATAGCTGTAAAAAATGATAAAGGGGAATGGATATTGGTAAATGGCAATCAAACAGCATTGATGCTGACTTATTACATTATTCGCCGTTGGAAAGAGCTCGGAAAAATCAAAGGCAATGAATTCATAGTCAAAACAATAGTAACTACTGAAATCATCAAGCAAATAGCAGATGCTAATCAAATAGAATGCTTTGATGTGTACACTGGGTTCAAATGGATAGCAGCCATTATTCGCGAAAATGAAGGCAAAAAACAATACATTGCTGGTGGTGAAGAAAGCTACGGATTCTTACCAGAAGATTTCGTACGTGATAAAGATGCGGTATCATCTTGTACCATGATGGCCGAAATAGCTGCGTGGGCGAAAGACAATGGAAAAACATTGTACGAATTATTGCAAGACATCTACCTTGAATATGGCTATGGAAAAGAAAAAGGAATTTCTGTGGTACGTAAAGGAAAATCAGGTGCAGACGAAATAGCTCAAATGATGAAGGACTTTAGCGAAAACCCTCCAAAAGAAATTGCTGGCTCTAAAGTATGTATCGTCAAAGACTATAACAATTTGAAAATGACAGATATGATTACTGGCACGGTAAGTACTCTTGATATGCCATGCACAAGTAATGCACTTCAGTTTTTCACAGAGGATGGGACAAAAATTTCAGTTAGACCTTCGGGAACTGAACCAAAGATTAAATTCTATGTAGAAGTCCGTGGAGAAATGAAATCGCGAGCAGAATATGATGCTGCTGATGCAGCGGCTAATAAAAAAATAGACGCAGTGAGAGCTTCATTGGGAGTGTAATTTTAATTGAAAATTTCAAATTATGATATTATGGGAGTGTTACTATTTGGTATCACTCCCATTTAGTTAAAACACAAAAGAAAAAAAATGAAAATCATAGACCTCTCCAAAACCATTCAATATAATGCTGGCGACCCTTCGTTTATGAAAGTGAGAATAAAATACAAAAGTCATTCAAAATCAAGACTTTTGATACGAGTTTTTGGTTTGCCATTTCGTCTATTTTCATCAAAATTCATAGGCTGGGCTGATGATAGTATTTGCAAAATGGGCGTTCATGCCACTACCCACTTGGATGCGCCTTGGCATTATGGACCAATGAGTGAAGGAAAACCTGCAAAAACGATAGATGAAATTCCGCTGGAGTGGTGCTATGGTGACGGAGTGGTGATAGACATGAAGCACAAAGCTGACTTTGACCCCATCACTGTGGAAGACATAACGACTTTCTTAGAGCTGCATCAAATCACCATTCTGCCCAATATGATTGTACTTATCAAAACTGGACGGGACAAATACATGGGTACGAAAGAGTTCTTTGAATTAGGAACAGGGATGTCAGCCGAAGCTACTGAATGGCTTATAGACAAAGGCGTAAAAGTAATGGGCATAGATCAATGGGGCTGGGACTTGCCGCTGAAACACCAAATCAAAGAAGCAAATAGAACCAATAATTCGGAGTTGTTTTGGGAAGGTCACATCGTGGGAATAGACAAAGAGTATTGTCACATGGAACAACTCACCAACTTGGATGCCCTACCCTACAGTGGATTTAAAGTGGCGTGCTTTCCATTGAAAATAAAAGGTGGATCCGCAGGTCCAGCTAGAGTAGTAGCCATGATAGAATAGACGAGATGCAAAAATTGATCATTTATATCACTGACTATTGGAAGGAGGAAATCAAATGGCAACACCTTGTGAGCGTGATGTCATTTTTGGGTATCTGTATTTTTGGAGAATATTATTTTCACCTGAAACAGCAGTGGATGTACCCACATATTCAAACCATCGATTATTTTTTTCTGTACATCGTATTTTATTCTATACCAGTACTTTTTACTCTACTTAGCTACTGTTATTTCTTTAACCGAAAAGACATTTTAACCAATGTTCCATTCTGGTTGACATTGCTTTACGTGATAAGTACGTATTCATTTCGATCGTATTTTTACCAGCACAGGTTGTTGGTCACATCGCTCAACGGTGGCGTGTATGACCGATTCCTTATCAAATGTGCCAATGAATCAACGCAAGCCTTACTGATTTTTTCAGTCGTATTCGTTTACTGGCTAGTCGCAGACAAGCGCATCAACCAAACTTTTTACGGATTCAAAATCAAAGGGGTAGACATCAAACCCTATCTAATTATGTTGGCAGGAATGGTGCCCTTAATAGGCATTGCCTCTACTCAAAGCGACTTCCTACTCACCTACCCTACCTTTCAGTCATTGATTGACAATCAAGTTGGTCATGCCCTGCTGTTTGGCAAAATTAGTATGTACGAGATTCTATATGGTTCGGACTATGTGGCTACTGAATTGTTTTTCAGAGGATTTATGCTCGTGGCACTTGGTAAATATTTAGGGAAAGGAGCTATTTTGCCCATGGCAAGCATGTATGTGTTTATCCATTTTGGCAAACCACTGGGAGAAACTATCAGTTCGTTTTTCGGAGGAATGATTTTGGGCATTATAGCTTACGAAACCAAATCAATCATAGGTGGTATCATCGTACATTGTGGAATAGCCTACCTGATGGAATTGGGTGGATTTATTGGAAATGTACATTAAAAAAACGAACCACAAAAGTCACAAAAGAATAGCGTTCATATGTGTTATTTGCGCATTTTCCGTTCTAGTGACCAGTTGTTTTTATTTTTATACCTTTTGAGGTTTACTTTGTGCGTGACAATATCACTATTACTCACCCCACACTTTAAAGCAACTTGTCTTTGAACCAAAATTACATCAATTTGTTTTTAAAAATAAAACCATTCATCCATGTCAAAAGTAAGTACCTATCTCAATTTCAATAGAGAAACCGAAGCCGCCTTCAACTTTTACAAATCAGTTTTTGGTGGAGAATTTTCAGGTGGAGGAATAGCACGTTTTGGTGATTTTGCACCACAGGAGGGCATGCCACCACTATCTGATGAAGACAAAAATCTGATTCTTCACATTGAATTACCCATATTGGGATGTCATTATCTGATGGGTACCGATGCACCTGAGTCCATGGGTTTCAAAGTGGTGGAGGGCAATAACGTACACATCAACATCGTTCCCGACACACGCACGGACACCAAACGATTATTCCAATCACTATCCGAAGGTGGTGTGGTGACGATGGATCTTCATGATACTTTTTGGGGAGCGTATTATGGCAGCTGTGTTGATAAATTTGGAATCAACTGGATGTTTAACTGTACTTCAAAAGAATAAAAAATGGGAATTACGATACTTGTTGACACGGTAATTAACGCACCTATAGAGCAAGTGTGGGATCATTGGGTTAGTCCATCATCTATTATCCATTGGAATCATGCTACTGATGATTGGCATTGTCCGTTTGCCGAAAACGATTTGGAAGAAGGAGGAGAATTTAAATTTACAATGGCTGCTAAGGATGGCTCGTATAGTTTTGATTTTCAAGGAGTGTATAACCAGATTACCCACTTGCAAACCATCAAATACACCATCGCCGACGGAAGAAAAGTGCATATCACATTCAAACCAGTCCAAATAGAGGGTCAACAAGCAACATCCTTAACAGAAGAGTTTGAGGCCGAAACTGCTAATTCGATTGAATTACAAGAGCAAGGTTGGAAAATGATACTTGAAAACTTCAAAAAGTATGTTGAAAGTAACCTGTAAATGAGCCATGGCATTTTACACATATAAACTTTCAAAAGGCATTATTGTTATCGGAAGATAAAAAAGTATCTTTGTGCTGAATTAATACCCCACCATGACCAACCGCTATCTCAATTATAACCACGTAATAAAATCTGAGTTTACAGAACGTGTACAGAAAATTTCCATCAATGCTGGATTTACCTGCCCCAACCGCGACGGAAGCAAAGGAAAAGGAGGGTGTACTTACTGCAACAATCTCACTTTTAGCCCCGAATACTGCCGTCCATCGCGCACTGTAAGTCAGCAAGTACGAGCTGGAATAGCTTTTTTTGATCACAAATACAATGGTCAATACTATTTAGCCTATTTCCAATCGTACACCAACACGTATGACTCCATTGATAAACTCAAACGGATATACGAGGAAGCGCTGGCTTATCCTAATGTGGTGGGATTGGTAGTGGGAACACGACCAGACTGCGTGAGTGATGAACTACTGGACTACTTTGCAGAACTTTCAAAGCGCTATTATGTTATGATAGAGTATGGTGTAGAATCAACGAGTGATGAGACATTAGAATTTATCAATCGTGGACATGATTATGCGTGTGCCGTACAAGCCATTGAAAATACTGCCAAGCGAGGCATCAAAACGGGTGCGCATATCATATTAGGTTTGCCACGAGAAAGTAAGGAGACAATTTTGGGTCATGCAACAAAGTTATCACAGTTGCCAATAGATACATTAAAAATTCATCAGTTACAGATAGTACGTGGCACTGAAATGGCTGCACAACTCAATGAACATCCAGAATGGTTTAATCTCTATACCATTGATGAATATATTGACTTGGCCATTGACTTTTTGGAACTTCTGAATCCGAAGATTGCCATTGAACGATTTGTATCTCAGTCACCTAAAGAATTTCTAATAGAGCCACAATGGGGACTGAAAAACTTTGAGTTTTTGGATAAAATTGAAAAGAGATTGGAAGAGCGGGATACATGGCAAGGAAAAAATATAAACCCCTAAATCCCCTAAAGGGGACTTAAGAAAGACTTGCTTGATATTTTCACAATTGGACAATGAAATATGCTGGATAATAATTTCAAAGGCAATAAGCTTAGATGAATCAGCAAGGTGAATAAATAAACAATACTAACTTCACATCCCCTCTGCAGTTAGTCCCTTCATGAACGGGAGAGGGATTTAGGAGGCTAAAAATTAAACGTATGAATATTGGCGACAAAGCTCCCGAAATACTGGGAATCAATCAAGAAGGTAAAGAAATCAAATTAAGTGATTTCGCAGGAAAGAAAATAGTGCTTTATTTTTATCCTAAAGACAGTACACCAGGCTGCACAGCCCAAGCATGTAGCCTCAGGGATAATTACGAGGAGCTACGAAAAGCAGGATATGATGTAATTGGCGTAAGTGCTGATAGTGCTACATCCCATCAAAAATTCATAGCAAAACAAAATCTGCCCTTCAACCTGATAGCCGACGCCGAACTTACGCTATCAAATGCTTTTGGCACTTGGGGTGAAAAATCCATGTATGGTCGGACTTACATGGGTATGTTTAGAACCACTTTTGTGATTGATGAATCTGGAACAATCACGAATATTCTAACTCCAAAAGAAATTCAGACGAAAACACATGCAGATCAAATACTGAATTTAAAATAACTCTCTGTTAATAAACTGTTGATAAGTTGTTGGAAAACAATTCAGCATTTATTGAGTAATTTATCTGTAACACATAACTTTGCCTATTCTGATGACAAAACATCAGAATAGGCATTTTTTATTTTTACACACTTACTATTTAAACAATAGTCATGAACAAAACAACACCATTCTCAATCCGTAAAAGCCTACTATTATTGGCTTTATCAAGTGTTTCATTTCTTTACGCAGCCGATTTCACACCTGGTGAGGGTGGAGCGCTTCCCACATTTCCCACATTTACGAGCTTAGCTAACAAATTTGGTGGTTTCAAAGTTACCTATTCACAAAGAGAAAACAATTATTTTGGAGGCACCAGAGCAATTGTGGACATGTGGTTTCCAGCACCATCTACCATAGGAGCAACTAGTTACACACTACAATATTCAACCAATGGCACAAGTTGGTCAAATTATCAATCGGGTTATGCTGATGTAACCACCACAGGCGAGAATTTCAGCATGGGTCTTGATGGGAGTTATTATTTGAGAATTTTAGCCAACGGAGGTCCAAAAAATGGATATACATCCAACGAAGTTTATGCACCACTATCCAGCATAGACACTTATTTTG
>CANIXM010000106.1 GCA_947471245.1 Paludibacteraceae bacterium
TTAAACAAATAATCATCCATTTTTTGTTTCTTTGTATTCGGGCAAGAATTAAGTGTCATCATGACAATTGTTCTTTGCGAATTTTGACATAAAGGTCTTACAAATGTCATTTCAAAATTCCACCATGAAGCAAAGAAACTATTTACTACTCTGTTCATTGCTTGCTATGATTAGCATCCAGTGGTTGAGGGCTGAACGCATAGATTTAGACCAGCACTGGGAGTTTCAACAAAAAGGAGACTCGCTCTGGATGCGCGCCACTGTCCCAGGCACTGTACATACCGATTTGATGGCCAATGACCTAATTGAAGACCCCTATTTTAGACTCAACGAAAAAGACCAACAATGGATTGAGAAAGAGGACTGGAATTATCGAACCACCTTCACCGTTGACGACCAGCAGCTGAAACAAGAAAAGATAGAACTTGTGTTCGAAGGGCTAGACACCTATGCGGAGGTCATACTAAATGGCAAGCACCTGTTCAATGCCAACAACATGCATCTTGCTTGGAAGGCTGAAGTCAAACCACTGCTAAAAAAAGGTGACAATCAGTTGCAAATTTATTTTGAATCACCAACCAACAAAGTTACGCCTTCTTATTTAAGCTTACCATACGTTGTGCCAGTAAGCGACAACGACCAAGGATCGAGAAGACTCAGCGTCTATTCTCGCAAAGCGTGGTATCATTATGGCTGGGATTGGGGTCCACGTCTTGTCACATCTGGCATCTGGCGACCAGTATACCTCCATAGTTGGAGCAAAGCTGACATCACGGACTTATTTATCAAACAACTCAAAATCACCGAAACCACAGCAGAGCTTGAAGCGCAATTGGCGGTGAATAGCACAGAAGCTGAACTGAAAACAGTGCAGATATATATCGATGATGAAATCTTTCCCATTGCCAAAAAACAAATTCAATTGAAACATGGAGAAAACAAGATATCATTACGTTTTGACCTTAAAAACATCAAGCTTTGGTGGCCTAATGGCATGGGGAATCAGCAATTGTATCGATTCAAAGCAGTGGTGTCTGAATACAACGAAGACCTATCAACAAAAGAAGTCAGAAGGGGACTTCGAACAATTGAGGTGGTCAATGAAAACAATGACAAAGGAAAATCATTTTACTTTAAAGTCAACGGGAAGCCATTGTTTATAAAAGGAGCAAACTATATCCCACAAGATAATTTTCTGCCTCGAGTTGGAGTAGCGAGATACGAACATCTGATCAATTCGGCCGCCAATAGCCACATGAACATGCTCCGAGTGGCTGGAGTAGGCGTTTACGAAAATGAAATATTCTATGACTTGTGCGATGAAAAAGGATTGTTGGTCTGGCAAGATTTTATGTTTGCTGCCGCCATGCTGCCTCCCCATGACAGTTTGCGAAAAAACATCCAAGCAGAAGCCATCTATAATGTCAGAAGACTACGCAACCATCCTTCAGTAGCTATTTGGTGTGGCAACAATGAGTCACTTCAGTTTATCAATCAGGACTTTTGGAGAAAAAAAATCCCCAATGAGTTTACGCTAAAAGACTCCACCACGCTCTACAACTATTACTATGACATTTTCAACAGCGATCTCCCTGCCGTTGTCAAAGCCAATGACGATGAAAAGTTTTATTGGTCATCATCACCTTCCAATGAAAACTATTCTGAAACATTTAATTTTACAACCTCCTCAGGCGATGTCCATTATTGGGGAGTGTGGTGGGGCAAAGAACCATTCGAAAAATATAATGAAGTAGTAGGCCCATTTATGAGTGAATACGGTTTTCAGTCATTTCCTGAACTAGAAACCATTAGTTCCTACGCCTATCCTAATGAATACGACATCAATTCGGAAGTCATGCGATCGCACCAACGTTCACCATTGGGCAACGGGCTTATCACCAATTATATGCAGGAAATGTTTAACATTCCAAATAAATTCGAGGACTTTCTCTATGTCAATCAATTGCTCCAAGCAGAAGGAATAAAAACTGCTATAGAAGCACATCGAAGAAATAAACCATATTGCATGGGTACTTTGTATTGGCAACTAAATGATTGTTGGCCAGTGGCAAGTTGGAGCAGTATCGACTATTATGGCAGGTGGAAAGCCCAACAGTACTATGCCAAACGTGCTTATACCGATTTTATGGTGTCAGCCGTCAAGGATATGGACAGCATACGTGTATTTGCAGTCAACGATCAATTCAAAGAAGTAGTAGGCACACTCCAATTATCGCTGATTGATTTCGGAGGGAAAGTGATTAAAAGCATTTCCAAACCAGTAAAGTTGGCAGAGAATTCGAGCAATCAAGTCTTTGTTTTCAAAGAAGACTCATGGCTTAAAGATGAAACAAAAAAACACGCAGTACTCAACATGAAGCTGATAGCCAACAAAGTAGAGGCCACCCAAAATAAATATTATTTCGAAAAACCAAAAAACCTCACCCTCACCCTTCCAAAGATAAAGATTTCTCCCAAAGGAACTAAAGCTATTGAGATCACTTCTGATAAAATGGCAAAAGGTTTATTTCTAAGCATTCCATGCAGAGACAATGTGTTTGCTGATAACTACTTCGACCTTTCACCTGGAGAAAAAAAAGTCATTGAATTTCGCACCACTGACATCAAAACTGACATCAAATTGATTCAAGTAAAATCGCTTATCGAAACGCTCAAATAAGAAATAATCAATGCCTTAATAACTTTGAATATATGTTTTGAAACAGATATTTAACAGTGCTAAATCAATCCGTTTCATGTTACTTTGCTAGTACTTCATTTTAATACTTTTGAATATGCAAAGTAAGATAGCAATATTAACCGCACTACTCATCTCCACAGTAAGTCTCTGTTCACAAACCATCACTGTGGATGCTTCAAAAGTCATCAAAACTTTTGACCATAACCCTGCAGCCATTAATCTAGATTATTTGATGGATGACGATTCGTATCTGCACCCTAGCATTTCGTGTTCGCAATCCTTAAAAAACATGAACATTGGTCAAATAAGATATCCTGGTGGTGAGAAATCAGACAATTATCTATGGTCTGTAGCACCATACACAAAAGCCAATCCACGTTTTGCAACTCCTGGAACTTGTAATTGGCCCAACAATGATAGTCGATTTTCATCTGATCAAGTTTCACCAAAATCAACGACCATGGATTTTGATGAAATGATGGAAATAGCTGCTAGCACAGGTGCTAAACCATTGATAGTGGTAGCTGCCGACGCACACTACAACACCAAATGCACCAATCCACCCACATTAAATGACTTAATAACTAACGCCGTGGAGTGGGTGAGGTATGCCAATGTTGTTAAAAAGTATAATATTAAATATTGGATGATAGGCAATGAAAGTTGGAATGCCGCAGCCTATGACCCCAAAGTCTCCACTCCTACTCAATACGCCAATGACTTTGTAGCTTTTGCAAAAGCAATGAAAGCTATCGACCCCACAATCACAGTGGTTGCAAACAGTAAATCAGGCAGCTGGGTTAACACCTTACTTAAAGTCGCTGATGGTTATGTTGATGCTATAGCCATTAGCAATTATCCCATCTGGAACTGGTCTACTGGTTATGAAACCTTTCGTAGTGGCAATCCTAATTTCGTGACCGAAATCAACTCTGTCATTAGTTCTATTGGCACAAAAAACATCAAAGTCATAGTTTCGGAATACAACACCATCGACTGGAACAAAGCATGGAGCAACACCAACGACCTTGGACATGCATTAGTGAATTTCCAAATGTTTGGCGATCAAATAATGATTCCTCAAGTGCAAGATGCTTACCTATGGAATACCCGATGGATAGACAATGAGACCAAACCTCAAGACATCAATGATGCAGTAGATGCCAGTGGCAATCTAAACGCAACAGGGCTTGCTCTGTCTATGTGGGGCAATAACCTTTTGGATAAAATGGTAACCGCAAATAATAGTGGATACATCAACACCTTTGCTTCAATAGATAATTCGGGAGATAAAATGAACCTCCTTTTGTTAAATAAAGATTTGGTGAGCCACAATGTTACTGTAAATATTTCCAATTTCAACAGCATCTATTCCATCTATCATTCGAAACTTACAGGCACTTCGTCATCAGACACACACCCAAAAATTACCAATCCTAAAAACGCAGCTGCTTTCAACAGCAATTCCATTACAGTAAATCTTGATCCACTATCAGTCAATTCACTGTCTATAAACATACTACCACTATCATCCTCAACTGCAACTAAACCATCAGAGGGATTTATTGCTTACCCAAATCCTGTGAGCAACACGCTCAATATAGACTTTGTGGAAACTACAGATAAAAACACAGAATACCAAATTTATGATGTGGCAGGGTCACTAATTGCAGAGGGCTTATTGTATAATCAAAGTAATCAAATACAATTTCAAAACTTTTCTTGCGGCGTTTATTTCATTTCCGTAGGAGGGTACAACAAAATTATTGTTAAAAAATGACAAATAACCAGAGCAGCACCTTTTCTGCATCAAGCAGTACTTTAAGCCTATGCGCCTGATTAACAATTCATTTACTTGACTGATTCCTTAATGGTAGAATTGCAATAAAATACAACGACGACAAAACATGTTGCACAACATATTTTTAACTTAGCTTTTGTAAAAGTAAAGTGTTTATTTTACACTTTTAGTAGTCTAAACATGGATGATAGAATGATTCATGTTTAATCTTCTGGCTACTAGAACTTTAATTTATTTTGTTGTGCTAATTTTTCGTCATGCTTTTGTATGAGTTGATGAGTTACTAAGTTTTAATCCTATTTGTAGTATGATTATTTTTGAACAAAAAATATAAATCATTTAATCTAATTCATGAAATCACAATTAAAACCATTAACACTATGAGAAAATCACGCTTTTTACTTTTTGCAATCACAATTGCATTGTTTACTACACAGATGCAACTTATTGCTGCCGTTCCTCCTGGAGCAGTGGCTGCAAAGCCAAATATCATTTTTTATGCAGGTGCAGCACCTACCTTTTATGACGCTCAAGGAAACAAGTTGATGTCATACTCTGGATTAAGCGTTTTAGATGCTTCAAACAATGTTATTTGGACAAATCCTTCAAATGTTGGAGCTGAATATGGTTGGTCGGCTACACCTGCAAAAACAGCCTGGATGACTGGAGCAGTTGGAAACTACTGGGAATATCCAAACTTCGACAATACGAAAACGCCTACTTGTAATATCGATCAGTATATGCGTCCTTTTTGGGTGGCAGATACCATTTACAACGAGTTGGTGAAGTTAACTGGGGTTAATTCTACAGCAAAATTGATGTTTACTCCCAAGAAAATTATTTCTGTAACCAACTATGATTTTTCTAAAACATTTATTTCTGGCACTGATTATTCAGTAGCGGGAAGAACCATCACTCAAAAAACTGCGACTGTCTCATCGGGCTATGCTGAATCAATTGGGAAAAACAAACTATCAAATGTTAAACCTACATCTTGGATTTGCGTAACCTATATTCCTGACCGTACCGGATGGGGTGGCGGAAGTATCTTTACCAATAAATCAAGTAAGTTTCCTAAGACTATGGCAAAGCTTCAGGCAAAGCAACCATTAACTGTTGTTGCTTTTGGTATGAGTATTACTGCTGGTCTTAATACAAGTGGATTTAATGGAGATCAACCTACCTTTGTTCCTACTAAACCATACATGCATAGTTATGTTGACATGTTCTGTGATAGACTTCAAAAGATTTATGGCAGTACCATTACTAATATCAATGGTTCTTGTGGAGGAAAGACTGTGGCTTGGACTGATGCAATGGTAACTTCTCTCGTTACGCCTAATAATCCAGACCTAGTATTGTTAGATCAAGGCATGAATGATATATGGGGAACAACTAATGCGGCTTTCAAAGCGAGTATGCAGTCTGCCATCAATAAAATCAAAACGGCTTGTCCAAATGCTGAGATTATATTAATAAACAATATGATTCCTGGCACAGGCGTTGGTTCGCCAGATGCCAATAATATGGGAAGTGGTCCTGCATTAATGAGAGGACTGAGAGATCAGTTACAAGCCTTAGAAGGTCCTGGAGTTGTAAACTTCCCCATGACACAGATGAGTGATAGTGTCTTTGCTAGAAAAGGTGAAGCAGGTTGTATCTCTAATTCCCTACACCCTAATGATTATTTAGCAAGATGGTATGCTCAGGGTTTAGTAGAAATGTTCTATCATACTCCAGCTCCAATACTTGTGGATGTGACAGACCCACTTCAACCATCTAAGGTAGAAAGTTTCCTATCTGTTACTCCTAACCCAGTAGTTGATGGTCACTTTATCTTGAAAATTGCTGACGATGTTGTTGCTGAAAATGCTATAATATCTGTTTACGACCTGGCAGGTAAGCAAGTGGCATCATTTAAACAATCGTCAAGTAGCAAAGACTACATCAGCTCAGACTTGAATATGTCAAGTGGTGTTTACATCTTCAAAGCCCAAGTGGATGGTAAGGTGTCGACTCAAAAAGTGGTGGTAAAATAATTGAAAGTTTGCAATTAAGCATTCTACTATAGTCAAACAGAAATTTCTGTTTGACTATAGTTTTTAAAAAGCATAGTAGTTCAGTTATTCTAGGTTGTTTTTAGTCTTACATTCGGTTAATCGAAGAATTGCCCATTATAAATTCGTCAATTAAGTATAATCTATAATGATGCAAACGAATGTGTATGTATTTCCATGAAAATAAATGATTAAATAAATTGATTATGAGAAAAATTTCAGTATTATTTGTAAGTGTTTTGATAATTTCAAACAGTATGTTTGGGCACTCCACACCTCGTCAA